>JBDTNW010000093.1:0-6113 GCA_039933575.1 Pseudolysinimonas sp.
CCGCTGACCCACATCCGCGGCCGTTCGCTGCACGACGCCTTCGTGATCGTCGACGAGGCACAGTCGCTCGAACGCAACGTGCTGCTGACGGTGCTCTCCCGAATCGGCCAAAACTCCCGAGTCGTTCTCACCCACGATGTCGCGCAGCGCGACAACCTTCGGGTCGGACGACACGACGGCGTCGCCTCGGTGATCGAAACCTTGAAGGGGCATCCTCTGTTCGCCCACATCACCCTCACGCGTTCCGAGAGGTCGGCCATCGCGGCCCTCGTTACGGAGATGCTCGAGGGCAACGAGCTGGGGTAGCGCGCTGGCGTCGCGGGTCCGTCCAAGGGCGCGTGCACTTCGGGCGCGCCAATCGGTCCACCTCGAGCGCTCAGGTGCACAAGTTGACACGCCTGGGCGTTAGCGTGCCCTCATGCAGGTTCTCGATCCGACCACCGCCGACGGCTACGTCGAGCAGTTGAGCGTCCCCGATCTCTCGGTGGGGATGTACCGCATCCCAGCCGGCGGGGTCGACCCGCAGTCGCCGCACACCGAAGACGAGATCTACGTCGTCACGGCCGGTCGGGCCACCTTCGTCGGCGACCACACCGGCTCGGTGCCGGTCGGCCCCGGCTCGGTCATCTTCGTGCCCGCGGGTGAGGGGCACCGTTTCGTCGACATCACCGAAGATCTCGCCACAGTTGTCGTGTTCGGCCCTGCGGAGGGATCCCGAGCCTGACCCTCCAGCGCGGCTAGCATCGCGGCATGCGACGGATCGGGTGGCAACTGCCGGTCGTGATTGCGATCGGGATGGTGACCTGGGTTGCGATCGGACCGGTCGTCGCCGCGATCCCGGCCCTCTACGTCGCCGCGGTCGCGCCCGAACTCACCCGGTTCGACCTCACCCAGCACCGGCTGCCGAACCGACTCGTCGTGCCCGGGCTCATCGTCGGCGTGCTCGCCGCGGCGGGATCGTGGCTGACCACCGGACATCCGCCGCTGGTCCCCCTCATCGCGGCGGCTGCCTACGGTGGCGTTCTTTTCGTCCTTGCGATCGGTGGCGGGATGGGCATGGGGGATGTGAAGCTCGCCGCCGTCCTCGGGCTCGCGTCGCCAACATCCGTCATCGCAATCGCGTCGCCGTTGCTCGCGTTCACCCTCGGCGGGGTGGTTGCGCTCGTCGTGCTGATCGTGCGGGGCCGGGGGAGCCGGATCGCGTTTGGACCGTTCCTGCTCGCCGGGTTCGTCGGAGCGCTCGCGGCGGCAGCCGTTCTGCGGGCAGCAATTCTCTAAGACCGAAGCGGCGGTTGCGCTTTCGGTACTCAGTGTTACTATCTACCAGTAGTAAGTGACACTGAGTAGTGAGGGACGACCCCGAATGGTCAAACAGGCGACGGAGATGCTCAAGGGAGTACTTGAGGGCATCGTGCTCGCCGTGCTGTCGGGGCGCTCTGCGTACGGCTACGAGATCACCACGTGGCTGCGCGAGCAGGGCTTCGACGACATCGCCGAGGGCACCGTCTACGCGCTGCTCCTTCGGGTGGAGCAACGCGGCCTAGTCGACGTCGAGAAAATGCCATCCGAGAAGGGACCGCCACGCAAGGTGTACTCCCTCAACGCTCAGGGCCGCGACTATCTCACCGAGTTCTGGAGGACCTGGAGCTTCCTCACCGAACGACTAGAACAGCTCCGCGAAGGAGGCAAGTGATCATGTGGATCGAGAAGATCGTCGGAGACCTCGACGGCAAGCGGAAGTACAAGGAATACAAGGCCCGGGTGAAGGCCCTGCCCGCCGGCTATCGCGAGGCGGCCGGCGCGCTCGAGCGTTACCTCCTCTACCTGGGCCCGAGCGACGACGGAAAGAGCCTGATCGCCATGCTCGACGATCTCGCAGATCTGCTCGAGCAGAACGTCGCGTCCGATACGCCGATCCGCGACGTGGTCGGCACGGACCCGGTCGAGTTCGCCGATACCTTCATGCAGAACTACGGCGGCGGGAGCTGGATCCGCAAGGAGCGCGCACGTCTGTCGAAGGCGATCGCACGTGCAGCAGGCGAGGAGTCGTCGCAATGACCGCCGCTGTTGCGATCCGGGTCGCAGGGCTCGAAAAGTCGTTCAAGAAGGTGGATGTGCTCCGCGGCGTCGACTTCGACGTCGAGTCGGGGAGCATCTGCGCTCTGCTCGGATCTAACGGCGCAGGCAAGACCACGGTCATCCGTATCCTGGCAACGCTTCTGACGGCCGACGCCGGAACGGCCGAGGTCGCCGGTTTCAACGTTGCCACGCACCCGGATGACATCCGCAAATCGATCAGTCTCACCGGCCAGTTCACCGCTGTCGATGACGTGCTCACCGGGCGTGAGAACCTCATCCTGGTCGCGCGACTTCGACATCTCCCCGACGGCGCGACGATCGCTGACGACTTACTCGCGCGGTTCTCGCTCACGGATGCTGGCGGACGCAAAGCATCCACCTATTCCGGCGGGATGCGTCGACGTCTCGATATCGCGATGAGTCTGATTGGCAATCCGCCGGTCATCTTCCTCGACGAGCCGACGACGGGGCTCGACCCCGAGGCGCGCCTCGAGGTGTGGCGCACCGTCAAAGACCTCGCCGCGAGCGGCACGACCGTGTTGCTGACCACTCAGTACCTCGACGAAGCCGAACACCTGGCCGACAGGGTCGCGATCCTGCACGAGGGTCGCATCATCGTCAACGGCACGGTTGACGAACTGAAGAAGTTGCTGCCACCCGCGAAGGTCGAATACGTCCAAAAGCAGCCTTCCCTCGAAGACGTCTTCCTCGCCCTCGTCGGCGCCGACACAAAAGGAGCACCACGTTGACCCACATCATCGGCGATACGGCGACCCTCACCGGTCGGTCGCTGCGCCACATCCTTCGCAGCCCCGACACCATCGTCACGACTGCCGTCATGCCGATCGCGTTTCTGCTGCTGTTCGTCTTCGTCTTCGGGGGCGCGGTTGATATCGGCTCCGGGCCGGGGGAGGGGTCGTATGTGAGCTACCTGTTGCCCGGCATCCTGCTCATCACGATCGCGTCCGGGATCGCCTACACGGCGTACCGGCTCTTCCTCGACCTGCAAGGTGGCATCTTCGAGCGGTTCCAATCAATGCCGATCGCACGGTCGGCCGTGCTCTGGGCGCACGTGCTCACCTCGCTGGTGGCCAACCTGATCTCGCTCGTGCTCGTCACCGGCATCGCCGTACTCATCGGCTTCCGCTCGGGCGCCGGGGTGCTGACCTGGCTCGCAGTGGTCGGCATCCTGCTGCTATTCACGCTCGCCCTGACCTGGATCGCCGTGATCGCCGGGCTGTCAGCGAAGTCGGTGGATGGCGCAAGCGCCTTCTCCTACCCGCTGATCTTCCTGCCGTTCATCAGTTCGGCCTTCGTGCCGACCGCGAGCATGCCAACTCCGGTACGAGTGTTCGCCGAGAACCAACCGGTGACGTCGATCGTCAACTCGATCCGGGACCTGTTCACGGGGCAGCCGGTGGGAGTCGATCTCGCGATCGCCCTCGCCTGGTGCGTCGGCATCCTGATCGTGGCGTACGTCGCCGCGAACCTGATCTACCGGCGGCGGATGAGGTAGCTGGGGCGGGTCAGCAGGGCGGGTCAGCCCGGGCGCGTCATCGACAAGACATCCAGCGCCTTGTCCAACTGCTCGAGCGTGAGCTCGCCACGCTCGACGAAGCCGAGATCGATCGTCGCCTCGCGCACCGTCATCCCGTGTGAGACCGAGTGCTTCGCGATCTTCGCGGCGTTCTCGTAGCCGATGAACTTGTTCAGCGGGGTGACGATCGACGGCGATGACTCGGCCTGGGCACGGGCTCGGGCGACGTTCGCCTCGAGGCCGTCGACGGTCTTGTCGGCGAGCAGGCGGGTCGAGTTGGTGAGCAGGCGGATCGACTCGAGCAGCGCGGTTCCCATCACCGGGATGGCCACGTTGAGTTCGAAACTGCCCGAGGCGCCGGCCCAGGCGATCGTGGCGTCGTTGCCGATCACCTTCGCGCAGACCATCAGGGTCGCCTCCGGGATGACCGGGTTCACCTTGCCGGGCATGATCGACGAGCCGGGCTGGAGGTCGGGGATGTGGATCTCGCCGAGGCCGGTGTTCGGGCCTGATCCCATCCAGCGGATGTCGTTGCAGATTTTGGTGAGCGACACCGCGAGCGTGCGAAGGGCACCGGATGCCTCCACCAGTCCGTCGCGTGCGCCTTGCGCCTCGAAGTGGTCGAGTGCCTCGGTGATCGGCAGCCCGGACGTCTCGGCGACGATCGCGATGACCTTCGGCGAGAAGCCCTTCGGGGTGTTGATGCCGGTACCCGTTGCGGTGCCGCCGAGGGGAACTTCGGCGACCCGGGGGAGTGCCGCGTTGATGCGGTCGACTCCGAGATGGATCTGTCGTGCGTAGCCGCCGAACTCCTGGCCGAGCGTGACGGGGGTGGCATCCATGAGGTGCGTGCGGCCGGACTTGACCACCAACTTCCACTCGTCGGCCTTCTTCAGCAGCGACTTCTCGAGGTGCTGAAGAGCCGGGATGAGGTCGCCGATCAGGGCCCCAGTTACGGCGACGTGCACCGAGGTGGGGAAGACGTCGTTACTCGACTGTGACATGTTGACGTGGTCGTTCGGGTGCACCGGCGAGCCGAGCTTCTGCGACGCGACCGTCGCCAGCACCTCGTTGATGTTCATGTTCGACGAGGTGCCCGAACCGGTCTGGTAGGTGTCGACCGGGAACTGGTCGTGGTGCGCCCCGCCGATGATCTCGTCAGCCGCTGCCACGATCGCGTCGGCGATCGACGCATCCAGGATGCCGAGCTCTTTATTCACCAGGGCGGCGGCGCGCTTGATGCGAGCGAGCGCGACGATCTGCGCGGGCTCGAGGCCAGCGCCTGAGATGGGGAAGTTCTCGACGGCCCGCTGGGTCTGCGCGGAATACAGGGCAGATGCGGGGACCCGAACCTCACCCATGGTGTCGTGCTCGATGCGGAAGTCGGGCTCGGTGCTCACGGTGACGTGGCCTTTCGTTGAAACGGGCTCTTGGTGAAACGGGCAGTTAGGTTTCGACCGAACCGAGAACGACATCCGGAATCACGCGACCCTCGAGGAGCCGGTAGTTCGCGCCGACGACTGCCAGCGTACCCATCGCGATTGCAGCGCCGATCAGTTCCGATCGTTCCAAGAGTTCGGCAACGGTGTCGCGAAGGTGCTCACGTCCGACTTCGAGGATGTCGGGGTGGGTGTCGGGGTCGCGCGCGAGCACGCGCTTTACCGCCGGCGCGATCGGTTCAATCAACTGCGCGATGTGCGGCGGGAGAGAAACAGCATCCGGTTGCTGGGCGTCGATCGCGGCTCGCACGGCCCCGCACTCGTCGTGGCCGAGCACGACAATAAGCGGCACGTGCAGCACGGCAACCGCGTACTCAAGTGAACCAATCACCGAATCCGAAATGATCTGGCCCGCGTTGCGCACCACAAATAGGTCGCCGAGACCTTTGTCGAAGATGATCTCGGCCGCGAGCCGGGAGTCGCTGCAGCCGAACAGGGCAGCGTGCGGGTCCTGGACCGCGGCGATCTCGGTACGACGTTCAACGTCTTGCCGAGGATGCTGGGGTTCACCCGCGATGAAGCGCTCGTTGCCGCGGAACATCTCGCGCCAGGCTTGGGCCGGGGTTCGCGTACTCATGGTCGACCCTTCGCTATGGCGGTCGCGAGTACAGCGAATTCCTGATCGGATGCGGTGCCCCCAAGCACGATCGTCGAGGCCCCCGACACTGTCGTGAGCGCGTACGCGAGGTTGCCCGGGTCGGCCGCGTCACGGCGGTCGTAGGTCGCCCAATCGAGACCGCCTAGCTGGACATTGCCCGATGCGCGGGTGTTCGCAACCTGGTCGGCGAGCCACGACGGGTTCGCATCGATTCCCTGCACGAGGCCGATGTAGGCGCCGCCGGGGGTCAGGAATCCGATCTCCCAGCGCACCACGCCATCCGCAGTGCCGGTGGCGAGTTCGGCGCGATTCGCGGTCCAGTCGGCAGGCAGATCGGGGATGACAAGGGTGTCGGCCACATCGGACTGGGCCGCTGCGCCCGCCGCTCGATAGTCGACGG
>JBDTNW010000094.1:0-6072 GCA_039933575.1 Pseudolysinimonas sp.
CGGGCCTGCGAATCGGGCGACCTGGTAGTACGGGAAGTTCCACGGCATGATGCCCAGCAGCACTCCGAGCGAACTGCGGCGGATGAACGCCGAACCCTCGCCTGCCCGCAACTCGATCTTCTCGTCCTCGAGGAACTTCGTCGCGTTCTCGGCGTAATAGCCGTAGATGTCGGCAGCGAAATCGACCTCGCCAAGTGCCTGCTCGACGGGCTTGCCCATCTCGCGGACGATGAGATCCGCAAGCTCCACGCGACGCTCGGAATGCAGCTCGGCGACTCGGTGGATCAAGGCAGCTCGCTGCTCGATCGTGCTCGAGCGCGACCAACCGGCATGTGCGGCTGCGGCCTTGTCGACGGCGGCCTTCAAGTCATTGTCAGAGATGGTCGGGTATGTGGCGAGAGACTCACCGTTCGCGGGGTTGACGACTGCGTAGCTCATTCGGGGTTCTCCTCTGCCGCACGGATGTTACGGGTAGTCGCCGCTGTGACGGGCCGACTCAACCATGCTCGCAGTTCAGCCCCGTGCTCGTCGAGTGCAGGCGGCGCCGAGGCTGGTGTGATGTCGAAGCCGGAGTAACGCACCGCGTGGCGGATCTGCGCCGGATGGTCGGGCCCGACGTCGATGAGCGGCTCGAGATCGAGCGACGTCGCGAGCGCGATCGCCTCCGCAATGTCGTTGACCTTGCCAGCCGGAACGGCGGCTTCTTGCATGCGAGCCGTCCAGGTGCCGACGTCGTCGGAAGCGAGGCGGCGCTCTAGCAGCTCAATCAGCACGTCGTGGTTCTCGACGCGAGCACCATTCGTCGCGAAGCGTGGGTCCACCGCCAGCTCCGGTGCGTCGATCACACGCGCGACCGCCGCCCACTGCCGATCGTTGCCAACCGCGAGTGCCAGGTACCCGTCCCGGCAGCGCACCGTTTCGTAAGGCGCAATGGACGGGTGACGGTTGCCGAGGCGCTGCGGCGCGACGCCGGTCGCCAGGTAGGACGATGCCTGATTGGCGAGAGATGCGACAGCGGTCGACATCAGATTGACCTCGACGTGCTGGCCCTCACCGGTGCGTTCGCGATGCAACGTGGCCGCCAGGATGCCCATGACGGCGTCTTTTGCCGCGAGCAGATCGATCATCGCCACTCCGACCTTCGTGGGCTGTCCCCCCGACTCGCCGGTAACACTCATCAACCCGCCGACGGCTTGCACCAGCAAGTCGTAACCCATCTCGCCCGCGCCCGCACCACTGCCGAACCCGGTGATCGAGGCATAGATCACCCGAGGATTACGTGCCCGAACACTCTCAGCATCGAGGCCGAAGCGGGTCAGGCCGCCGCTTCGATAGTTCTCCACGACGATGTCAGCGCGATCCACGAGTTCACGGGCAAGCGCGACATCGGTTTCGTTGTCGAAGTCGAGCGCGATCGACTGCTTGCTGCGGTTCGCCGACTCGAAGTACGCACTGGATGAGCCACTCCAGGGCGGCCCGAACAGGCGAGTGTCGTCGCCAAGCCCTGGTCGCTCGACCTTGATGACTCTGGCACCCAGATCGGCGAGCATCATCGTCGCCGTGGGGCCGGCCAGGATGCGAGTCAGGTCGGCAACGAGGTAACCGTGCAGCGGCCCGGGTCTCACGGTTGAGCACCGGGCCCGACTGCGGGCATGCGCTGAACGAGTTGAGTCACGACGGCTCCCACCTGAGACGATCAGATGATACCGGGGCGGAAGCTTCTGCTGCCGATCCCATGTGCGGCGCTGGCGTCCTTCGTAGAGTGGGCGCATGCCAGATCCTTATGACCTGCTGTCGATCGATTCCTTGCTCACCGATGAGGAGAAGGCAGTGCGAGCGCGAGTGCGCGCCTTCGTCGACACGTCGGTGAGACCACGCATTGCTGAGTGGTACGAGCGAGCCGTCTTCCCGCTCGAGCTCGTCGACCAGTTCGCCGAACTCGGGCTGCTCGGCATGCACATTCAGGGATACGGGTGCGCGGGGCGCAGCGCCGTCGAATACGGCCTCGCTGCGGCGGAGCTGGAAGCGGGCGACTCGGGCCTGCGCACCTTCGTGTCGGTACAGGGATCACTAGCCATGAGCGCAATCGCCCAGCACGGCTCAGAGGAGCAGAAGCAGCACTGGCTGCCGCGGATGGCCACCGGAACGATCATCGGCTGCTTCGGGCTGACCGAGCCCAGCTCCGGTTCTGACCCGGGCAGCATGACGACATTCGCGCGTCGTGACGGCTCGGACTGGGTGATCAACGGTGCGAAGCGCTGGATCGGGCTCGCCTCGATCGCTCACGTTGCGGTGATCTGGGCACAGACCGACGAGGGCATCCGCGGGTTCCTGGTCCCGACAGATACGGCGGGCTTCACAGCGACGCCGATCGCCCCGAAGCTCTCGATGCGCGCCAGCATTCAGTGCGATATCGAGCTCGAGAACGTCCGCGTGCCAGGAGACGCACTGCTGGGCGGTGCCGAAGGACTGCGTGGACCTTTCGCATGCCTCAACGAGGCGCGGTACGGGATCGTGTGGGGGGTCTTGGGTGCTGCGCGCGACAGCTACCGGGCGGCCCTCGAATACTCGCAACAGCGTGTGGTGTTCGACCGTCCCCTCGCCGCATTTCAGTTGACGCAGCAGAAGTTGGCCGACATGTCTATCGAGATCGAGAAGGGGATGCTGCTGGCGCTCCACCTCGGCAGGCTTAAAGACAAGGGTGAGTTGCAGCCGCACCAGATCTCGCTGGGCAAGCTCAACAACACGCGCGTCGCGATCGAGATCGCCCGCGACGCTCGTGCCCTGCTCGGCGGCAACGGCATCACGCTCGAGTACTCACCGATGCGCCACGCCAACAACCTGGAGTCGGTGCGAACCTACGAGGGCACCGACGAGGTGCACGCGCTCGTGCTCGGCAACGCGATCACCGGCATCCCGGCATTCCGCTGAGCGGTCACGAAGACGCCGTCACGCCACATCGACGCTACGCTCGAAGTCAGAAATATCGCGAAGAATTACCGCCAGGACTTCGGTCCGTGGCTTCCTGCCGGGTAGGTCTCCAGCGGCACGAGGTCTTTGCGCCAGGCAGCAAGAACCGGGCTGACGATCCGCCAGCATTCCTCAGCGATGTCGCCGCGCACTGACAGGGTCGGATCACCTTCGAGCAACTCGGCGAGCACTTCGCCGTAGGCACTCAGCTCGCTCGGGCCGAACTCGGCATCGAGGGTCTCCCACTCGAGGTTGAACGGGTCGTCGCGACCGTTGGTGACGAGATCGAGCGACATCGTCGCGGGCTTGATCCCGATCCGCAGGGTCGCCTGTCGGCTCGGTCCCTCGAATCCGGTTGGCAGGTGCGGCACGTCGCGAAAAGTGAACACGATCTCTTGGCGGGGATCTCCCAGCGCCTTGCCTGACCGCAGCACGAACGGCACTCCGGCCCACCGCCAGTTGTCGATCGCAACAGTCAGCTCGGCGAGAGTCTCGGTCTTGCGAGTCGCGACGACGCCCTTCTCTGCCGAGTAGGACGGCATCTTGCGGCGGCCGACAGTGCCCGCCGTGTAGCGCGCCCGGCGACTCTCGGTGCCGTCTCGTTTCCACGGGCGGGTGGCGCGCAACAGTTGGGCCATCGAACCGCGCAGATCTTCTGACCCGACCGTTGCCGGTGGCTCCATGGTGGCGAGAGCGAGCACGAGCAGGAGGTGGCTCTGGATCATGTCGACGAGCGCCCCGGCCTTGTCGTAATAGCCAGCACGACCCTCGAGACCCAACTCCTCCTCGAAACGCACCTCGACGTGGGCGACGTTCTGAGCCGACAGCAGCGGCTCGAAGATTCGATTGGCGAACCGCAGACCCAGCAGGTTCAACACCGTCGATTTGCCGAGGAAATGATCGACGCGAAAGATCTGCTCTTCGGGAACAAGACGCGTCACCAGCCGGTTGAGTGAACGCGCCGACGCGAGGTCGGTGCCGAACGGCTTCTCGAGGGCGAGCACAATTCCGGGCGTCAGGTCGATCGCGGCAAGCGTCGTGCACACCATCGAGGCAACAGCGGGAGGCAGCGCGAAATAGAGCGCCGTGCGACCTGTCGCCGTCTTCAGCACCCGCTCCAGATCATCGGCACTCGTCGCATCGGCCTGGACGTAGGTCGCTGCGGCGATGACCTTATCGGCGAGTTTCGACGGAAAGTCCTTGAACGCCTTCGTCACCAGCGCGCGCCATTTGGCATCCGTCATCGGTCCGCGATCGACACCCATCAACCGGATGGGCTGCGCGCGCGACGATGCGAGGAGCGACGCCAGACCAGGAAGCAGCAATCGCGAGGTGAGGTCTCCCCCGGCGCCCAGGATGACGAGGGTCTCGATGCGGGCGCTCACCCCATGAGAATACTCGGGTCGGGCTGCGCGATCAGGAGAGCGCGGCCGCGAGGGCAAGTTTGGCCGCGGCGCCGAATCCGGTTTCGCGTTCTTCCGATGAGAGGCTGCGCGACCCGGTGAGATCGTCGGTGACGGTCACGAGTGCGAGTGTCTCGATGCCTTCCCGGTGACCTACCGCGTACAGGGTTGCTGCCTCCATCTCGACAGCAAGGGTGCCGAGGGCGGTGAGTTTCGCAAACACTGTCGGGTCGTCGAGGTAGAACGTGTCGCTCGAGAACACCGGACCGACGGCGAGCGGGATGCCCTGGGCGGCGGCGGCATCTACCGCGGCCCGGAGCAGGGTGAACGCCGGAGCCGCACCGAGCGACACTCCCGGGACCCAACGCGACGTCATCGCCGAGTCGGTGTGGGTGACCGACGCCGCGACAACTGCACCGAGGTCGAGGTTCGGCTGGAGCGAACCAGCCGTGCCGACCCGGATGATGCGTCGAACCCCAAACTCGCGCGCGAGTTCGGTCGCGTAGATCGCGATCGACGGGCCACCCATTCCGGAGGCGAGCACCGAGATCGGCTGACCCTGATACGTGCCGGTGTAGCCGAGGATGCCGCGCACTTCGGTGACCAGCTTCGGGTCGTCGAAGAGTTCCTCGGCAATGCGGATCGCGCGACGAGGATCTCCAGGCATGAGAACCGCCGGAGCGAAGTCGTGCTTGCCAGCGGAGATATGAGGGGTGGCCACCAGGCCGAGGTTACAGCCCGCCTACCTGCCAGCAGCCATGCCCAAGACCACGCTTGCCAGGAAAATCGCACCGATCGCCAGCGGCAGCACGAGCCCGAGCGCGAGCGCAACGATGACTGCGACCGGGAATCGGCGCCGAAGCCGTTGCCCGGGCGCAGCGACGATGTTCGCCGGAAACGGGGCCGCGACGCGGTCATCCTGGTAGCGGTTGGTCTGGCGCAACGCTTTCGCCCCAACCACGTCGATCAGGCGAAACAGCCGCGAGAGCAGCCTTGGATCATCCATTGCGAATGCGCGTGGAGAGTAGACGAACAACCAGTCATCGACGATCTCGATATCGAACGGGGCGGCCTCGTCGATGCACAGCGCCATCAGATCGGGCGTGAAAACGTAGAGCGCATCAGGTTCGTACTGCTTCGGGCAGTAGAGCGTGAAATACCGGTTGAAATCGCCCTCGAGCGAGAGCACCTGGTCGCGGGTATAGAGGGCCGAGAGCCCGTGAGAGCCCCAGGAGTTGTTGGCGAGCGAGTCGAGAAACATGTTCGGCAGCTTGCGCTCGAGGTTGAGAGCAAGGAACCCCCAGGTGATGGTCTGCGAGCTCTTGCCGTTGCTCACCACGTACTGGAAGTTGCCGACGTCGAAGAATCGTCCCTCGGTCGAACGAAAGTGGTCGACCGCCGCCCGACTCTCGCCGCTGTGAAAGATGGCCCCGACATAGTTGGGATTCGGGTCGGAGGGCGAGAAGGTCATCCGGTTGGTGCGGGCGAACCAGTCCAGGCGCAGCCAGCGTTCCCACCGGCGTTCGCTCGGGAAGACCTTGAAACACGCCCAGACCATGAGCGCCACGATGGCGAAACTGATGATGCTCGTAAACAGCGCGACGGTGGCACCCCAGGCTTGGCGCGAGTCCCCCGATGCGTACCCGCCGATCGCGCCGGCAATCGCGGCAAATCCGACCAGGATGCTGATCGCGATCAT
>JBDTNW010000095.1:0-6027 GCA_039933575.1 Pseudolysinimonas sp.
CCGGTCGCGAGCCGACTGCGGAGGCACGGCCCCAGTCGTCGGCCACGACGACAACGCCCGAGGTGCTGACCTCACCGATGCGCACCGACCGTTCGACTCCCGCCTCGGTGGTGAGCAGGTACTTGTCGGCGAGGTACCCGATGCCGAGATCGTCGAGCATCGTCTCGGCGTCGAGCCAGTCGATCGGCTCTGTCGTGATTCGACGACCCAAGAGATCGACAACGTGGAAACCGTCGCCCTCGGCGAACATCCATCCGACGCGTTCGCCGTCGCCTCTGCGGTGTTCGATCCAGTCGGTGGGAGGCACTCGGCGAGCCTAGCGCTGGCGTCCCGCGCGTTACGGGCGTACTCTGAGAGACTGCCCTTCGGGGTAGTTGATAACTCCACAGCGTGCGATACGGCCTTCCTTAGCAAGGAAGTCTCATGGGGATGATCGGTTTCGACATCGTCTGTGAAGCTGCGAGAAGCGGGCCGAGGATGAGGGGTTAACTCGTTAACGATCTCCTCAAAAAACAGGTGCCAATGCTAAGCGCACCGACTTCGCTCTCGCCGCCTAAGGCGTAGACCGAGTCCGTCAGTCCGGGTATGTCCTCGCCCCGGATCCTGACGTCAGCTAGAGGACTTGCTGCGAACCTGAGTCTCAGGGATTCGCGGGACTTTCACTGAGGCTGGGCTTGTCGACCTAGATGCTCGTGGCAAAGGTCGAAGCCGAGTAGAACGATTTCACGAGATGCGCCCGGAGAAGGCGCAGGTCCTCAGCGATGGACGGGGGTTCAATTCCCCCCATCTCCACTCATGCCGTATCGCACGTTGTGAAGGTTCAGCCAAACGCCGGTGTGCTTGAGCAATCGACTATGACAGCCGGTCTCGGATGGTGTTCGGATCCCGTTGTTGATGACTCACGGCGAGGATGTCAATGACGTCTGACTCCTCGAAGTACACGAACCAGACGAGGTAGGGAAAGGTTCGTAGCGCCGCGCGCCGCACATCGCCGTAGACGAGACGGGACAATCGCGGTGAATCCCGGATCCCGTCGAGCG
This sequence comes from Pseudolysinimonas sp., assembly GCA_039933575.1. Taxonomy (GTDB): domain Bacteria; phylum Actinomycetota; class Actinomycetes; order Actinomycetales; family Microbacteriaceae; genus Pseudolysinimonas_A. The sequence goes on from JBDTNW010000095.1 coordinate 1,041, forward strand.
TGTCCCGCAGATCGTCGAGGAACCGGGGTGCGTGCTCGAAAGCGTTCTCGAGGTACCAGGTGAAAGCCTCGTCGATGTCTCGTTCCGCCGACGGGCGGACGATCACACGGGTGGTCACGGAAGGCGCTGGCGCAGTTCCACTTCGACCTCTCCCCAAGGGCGTCCGGAGTTCGGGTTGGCGTCGGCTTCAGCGAGACGCTCATCGAGGAGCGATCTCTCGGTCTCCGTCAGCGGCAGATCGTCGGGATTGAGCGACTGCCAGAGTTCCCCGATCAGCTCTAGGCGATCGGCAGGACTCAACTGCTTCGCCTGGGTGAGGAATGCATGATCGACCATGCACTGATGGTACTTGCGGCCTCGGTCACTGGCCTTGGACCTGTGGAACGAGCGCACCGACTTCGCTGTCGCCGCCTCAGCCCGCGAGCTCACCTCGCTAGCTTGGCCGCGAACCGGTCCCATGAGGCGGTAGATCGGTCGCGCATCGAGGTGCTCAGCGGCCGAGGGCTAGTCCGGAGCCGCGGCGGCGCGATGAACTCCCGAATCATCTTCGGAAGCAGCATCTACGACGATCACATGGTCCACGCAGCACCCGAAGGTCTCGTCGTGATGCCCGAGCTAGACCTCGACCCGGAACTGATGTCTGCCATCGCCGAGGTCGTGATGGCCTCGTTCGCTGACGAGAACCTCGTCATCGAGGGCCAGGTCTCGTCGGCGCTCCACTGGCATGCTCGCACCTGGGAGAATAACGAATTGCACACGGCCTCAGACGTCGTCGTCAACCTCAAGACCGCGATCGAGGCACTATCGGGCGAGCACCAGACTCGGAGCGGGATCCCTGTCCTCGACGGCGTCTACTCGGCAATCGAACGTACCCACGGCGCACATGCCTACCTCTGGGACTCTGCGAGCCCTCACTTTCCGCGAACTTACCGCGAAACCACCACCGATTACTCGGCGTTCGGCAACTGGTTCTGGCACCTCGCCGACGATCGCAACATGATCGTTCACTCGACAGCCGCACCGGAATCGATTCACGTGGCGCAAGGGTCACCATTTGAGGGCCCGATCATTCGGGTGGCCGAGCGAGTCACCCGCGAACTGATCAAGATTCGGCTCGCGCAGCTGGGCCATCCTCGCGCTGCTCTCACGACCACAAGCCGTCGGCTACTGGATGCGGCGACCACCCAAGGCCTCGGCGATCAGTTGGCTTTGATCTCGCCGATCTAGTTCGGAAGCTCACTCACTCTCTTCCGCTCGCTTCGTGCGTCAGGTCGGCAAGCCACCCGCGAAGGGGCTGGGGAAGGGAATCGAGTCGGGTCTCCTGGAGTACCCAGCGTGCGGCGAAAGTCCCGGCCTCTCGCAACCCGGCTACCGTCTCTGGCGCGCGCGCCGCAGGTGTCCTCGACCCAAGTAGTTCGCCTAAGGCCTTGCGGTAGGAGAACTGGTTGTTGTTTGAGCCAACATAAGCGAGCGTTGCGACGACTGAGTGTCGCACTCCTGCGTCCTTGACTGCGCGGTCTGCCGAGAGAAGGCCGTGCAGCAGACCGTCGAGTTTCGCCCACTCGGCTTCGTCGCGGGTCGCGCGACAGGCATTTTCAAGTGCCGCCCGAGTTCGATCCTCATCGTCTCTCCAAGCGGCGTCCCAATGCTTGACCGTCATCGCGGAAAGGATCCGTTGTACCTCGCCTCGCTCGTACTCGTCACCGGGATCGAGGGACACGAGAATCTCGGTCGCCTCTTTGCCCGTCGACGCCGCACCAGCGCCGCGGCTCCCGACAAACGCGTCGACGCGATCTGCGATTGAGCCTGACGGTGGAGGCGCTGTCGCAATGACTCGTGCTGCGGCGAGCACATCGGCGGCGGATGCAAATCGCTCGTTAGGCGCCATGCGAGTCGCGCGCCCGATGACCGAGGCGAATGGCTTCGTCTGCGAGGGCGGATGAACGGGCCATGTGCCCTCGCTCAGAAACTGCAGGAGTTTCCCCAAGCTGAACACGTCGGATCGCTCGGTTGCGTCTCGAAGGTGCGCGAGTTGCTCAGGGGGGACGAAGGCTGGGCTACCGTAGCCGCTGACGTCCGTAGCGGTCTGGTAGCTGCTAGGAAAATCTGCCGATATCGACAAGCCGAAGTCGCTGATCACCCATTCGTTGGCAACTCGCAGCACGTTGTTGGGAGACAAGTCTCGATGCAACACGCCGTTGGCGTGGAGGAACGCGACTGCGTTCGTGATTGGTTCAAAGACCTCTATCGCCTTGCTGGAGGGCAGCCCTCCGGGCTGCACGTGCGTAAGGAGGCTCCCGCCCGTCGCTAGCGGCATGACATACCACGGCACGTCGTCCTCGATGCCGCTGTCCAGGATCCGGATTACGTTTGGATGTGATAGGCCCGCGCTTATTCCGATCTCCCTCTTGAACCGGGACTTAGAGGGTGCATCGTCGAGACGTTTCAGGCTCATCATCTTGAGCGCGAGTTCGGGGCTTCCAGCGGGCGCGTTTCGATCGACCACGCGAAACACTTCGCCAAATGCGCCGTCACCTAGCTCGGCGACAACGTCATACCGCTTTCCGATTAGAAGATTCACGAGACTGAGGTTAGGACTTGCATCAATGACCGAGCGAGCGAAGTGCTCGCTCGCTGGCGAGTCGTGCAAGTCGCCATTCGTCTTGCGACTGTGCAGGCAGTCCGAAGTTCGAGATGCACCTCTCTGAAACCGTCGCTACCGCGACGAACAGGTATCCGCAGTGATCGAGCGCGATTGCTCGCGGATAGACCAACCGCGGGGACCGGTCGGGAGCTTGCAAGTACATCCCTAAGGCGGACGTGACGGCGTGCGCCGCGCCGGAGAGCTGCGAGTAGTATTCCGGGCTGGCGGTGCCTTCGCGCAAGCCGGCGGTCAAGAGCGCCTGCACGCGCTGAGGTGCGTAGACCGGGGCTGGCGTCGGAAGTGGCAGCGTTGCTTGGATCTGGTCATGAACCTTGGGATAGTCCTTGCCGCTGAACTCGTTACCTTCGACATCGCGGAAGCGCGAGTGCTTCTGAGGATGAACTAGTTCGTGTTTTGAGAGAGCCAGGTGGCGCGCGACGAGCTCGGGGGTCGAGTCGGGGCTAAGAAGGTAGTAGGCCTTCGAAAATGCTTCGACGGCGCCGCGGGTCAGCGTGCCAAGCGCCGTCGTGCCGGTCTCTAAGAGATCGCAGTATGCCCGGAGGTGGGCGGTGCCCGACAGCGCGGCGAGCAGCATCGAGAAGTTGGCCTCCATTACGATCGGGAAGCCGCCGAACGACGGAACGTTCAGCTCGCTGGCGAGGTGTTGTCCGGCGAGCGAGTCCGATGGCGGGTCGCTACCAACCGCCACCGTCGCCATCGTGTCAAGGACGTCAGCGATCTCCGCCAGGGTCAGCCTGATCAGGTGACGGTCGTCGTCGGTCAGCATCTTGATCGCTCCACGAGGGCTCTTCGCGCCCGGCTGACGGCCTCGACCGCCCCCGCGCCACTATGTCCAAAGCCGACCCTATTGCTTCCGGGGCGATGCGCGGTGCGGGAACGTTCGCCGTCGTGTTGCAACAATCGCTCGCATGTCGGTCGACCCGAATCTGCCAAGGAAGCAGCTCCGAGTTGGGGTTGTCAGCGAGCGCGCTGGCGCTCAACGCGGTCGCCGTCAACCTGGATGCCATACACGGTGGCTGGCTTCCGAAGGACGTCAAAGAGGTTGTGCGGGAGGAGCTGCGATGGGCCCCTGAAGAATTGCTGTCGATGTACGTCAGGAGCGCCAGTTGCAGGTCGGTCGTAAATCAACCTCTCAACGGGTACGGGCAATCGTTGGTTTGAATGGCGTCCCAGAACCTCCACCAACGCCGTTGTCGCACGCCTGCGGACTCTCGCGTCGAGCGAGCCCGCCATCTAGACCCGCAAGCCTGCGACGCCAGCGAGTGGTCTTGCTGGCTGCCGACCAAAGGGCATGCTGGTAGTGACCTCCGCTCGACTCTCGCAGTATGCTCAGGCAACCCATTCGCCTGGAGGATCAGGACCCGTGCTACCCGACATGGACCCGGTCAATGCGTGGCTGCTACCGCCCGCGGCGGACCCGTACCTCACGACGTTCGATGAGATCCACGAGCGGTTCGTAGCGGGTGCTCCGTTCGTGGACGAGCGACAGTCAGTGTTCGACGCGCTACTGATCTACGCGCGCCTAATCTGGCGCATCGTCCCCGACGCGCGGCTGCGGATCAACGGCGGTTTTGTTACTCACAAGCCATGGGCGGCGCCCGAGGATGTCGACATCGCGGTGGTCTGTCCTACCATCAGCCAAGACCAGTTGGAGCGGGCCATCGTCGCGCCGCTCTTCACCCTGCTGGAGGTGAAGGGTGTGGTTGTGGAGATCCCGGTGGCGATCCCCAAACTGCATGTAATGGGAGGCCTGGTGGACGCGTTCCCGATCCTCCCCGGGCTCCCAGCTCTCGACGCTGCGTTCCGCCGCATCTGGTCAACCGTGAAGGGCGACGACGGCGAACCCATCCCCGGCTTGACCAAAGGCTATGTCGAGGTGGTGAACCCCGATGCCTGACTATGGTGACCTATCGATAGAGGAACTAGTCCGACTCGCAGCGCGCGAAGCCCGCGACAGCGAGTACCCGAACGTTGCGTTGGCCAGCTTGTCGGGAGCTGTGGCCGGAAACGCGGCGTTGCAGCAGGCCATAGCTGAAGAACTCGCGCCAAGGGCAGCCAATCTCGAACTGCACCTCGACGGCGAGAAGGTCGAGGGCCACGCGACCAACGCGTTGTCCTTCGGGTCGTTCGTTGCGCGGGTGTCTGACACCGTTCGCGAATTCGTGAAGGGTCGCCTCAACCTCCCTGCATTCTCGAACGACCTGCAGGTCGCTCTGGCTGAGGGCTCGGTGAAAGCGACCTTCATCGCCCCGGACCCTGTGACGGACAGGGACAACACCTTCCCTGACGGTCAGGGAAGTGATGCTGTGTGGAACGACGGCA
>JBDTNW010000096.1:0-6016 GCA_039933575.1 Pseudolysinimonas sp.
AGGTCCGAGCAGAAAGATGTGGTGTCCGCCAGCTGCTGCGACTTGGAGGGCTTCAACGGCATCCCGATTGCCGACGATGTCGGCCAGGTCGCCCTGCTCGGCGTCGTCGGCGACCGTCGCGGGAGGCAGGAGAAGCGGTGCGACCTCCCGCGGCTCGAGCTGCGCGCCGTGCCAGATCGCCGCGTCGCGCACGCTTGTGACGGGCACCACCGTGATTCCGGGAACCAGCGCCGCCTCCCCCGCATTGCCGGCCGGGACAAGCACGGTCGTATACCCGGCACGGGCGGCGGCCAGCACGGACGGCAGGATGCCGGGCGTCGGCCGCAGTCGCCCATCGAGAGCGAGTTCGCCGAGGTGCACCACGCGGTCGACCGACGGCCCCGAGACGACACCATCGGCGGCAAGAGCCGCAATCGCGATGCCGAGATCGAACGCCGTGCCGTGCTTGGGCAGCGCCGCAGGTGAGAGGTTGATCGTTAGTTTGCGGTGAGTGATCGGGCATCCGGCGTTGGCCGCCGCCGCTCGAACCCGCTCACGAGCCTGCCCGAGCGCGAGGTCGGGGAGTCCGATCAGCACGAAGCCCGGAAGGTGGGCCGAGATGTCGGCCTCGATGTCGACGACGGTGCCCTCCAGCCCGAGGAGAGCGATCGCGTGAGTGCGTGCGATGCGCATCAAAAGATGCCTTCAAGGTGCTCGATGGACGCGGGTGCGTCGGGCGGTGCGATCACGCCGATCGCGTCGATGCGGATGCGCGTGGTGCCTGCCACAGGACCGTGGGCGTGCAGCCACGCGGTCGCGAGTCGCCGGAGCCGCGCGAGCTTCTTCGGCGTAATCGACTCGAAGGGATGGCCGAACCCGGTCGATGAGCGGGTCTTCACCTCGATCACCACGATGGCGTCGCCGTCGCGCGCGACCAGATCGACCTCACCTTCGGGGCAGCGCCAGTTGCGATCGAGAATCTCGTAGCCCAACCGCGACAACGCCTGTTCGGCGATGCGCTCGCCCCGCATCCCGAGTTCGTCCTTGGCAGCCATGCGGCAAGAGTGCCGGGCACCGCGTGGGCGACTAGGCGCGGAGGATCGCGCCCTGAACAAGATCTCGGACGAGCGCCCTGGGAAGGACTCTGACGGCGGACCGTTCTGCGCTCCAGAACAGCTGTCGAGCCGCGGACGTGGTCGACATCAAGCTCAAAGCGGCTGAATGAGTTCTCCTCTTCGACGTGCTTCTGACCGGGGATGGTGAGGCGGACGAGGGGGTCGATGAACGCACCAGGTGCTTGTTGTGAGCTGTGTGAGGGTGCGCACCACGTTCGAGCGCATGGGCGACGGGAGCCAGGAGGTCAATTCCGTATGTATCGAGACAGCAGGTCCAGCTTTGAAACGACAAGCGCCCGCCGAAGCCATTGCGCTACTGAGGCGCTCAAGTGGCGCCCTCGACGACCTGCGCGTTCGCTCCTGTGCGTGGTCTACTTGACATCGCGATGTCGTGCAACCGTCCTCGGGAGGGCAAGATCTCGCTCATCTTCTTCGACGACTTCGCGATCGTCGGCTACGACCAGGAGGCTCCCGACGTGCGTACCTCCGCGGCACTCTGAGCAGACTGGATGGGCATCTCGAGCGCAACCGACGACCCGACGCGTAGCAGCGGCTTCAGACCTGAGATCCAGGCGCTTCGGGCTCTCGCCGTCGCGGTCGTGGTCGTCTATCACTTCTGGCCACACATCCTGCCGGGCGGCTTCATCGGGGTTGATGTGTTCTTCCTCATCTCCGGCTTCCTGATCACCTCGCACCTGCTCCGCGAGTGGGAAGGTGGCGGCCGTATCTCGCTGTCGCGATTCTGGGCGCGCCGCGCACGCCGGCTGCTCCCGGCATCCCTCATCGTTCTCGCGGTCGTCGCGATCGCCACCCCGTTCGTCGTGCCGGGGAGCCAATGGCCGCAGGTTTACCGGGAGATCGTCGCGAGCGCGCTCTACGTAGAGAACTGGAGTCTCGCGCGCGACAGCATCGACTACCTCACCGCGGAGAATCTGCCGACACCGGTACAGCACTTCTGGTCACTCTCTGCCGAGGAGCAGTTCTACCTGGTCTGGCCGATCCTCCTGCTCGTTGCATCCGCAGTCTCACTCGCACAGCCCGTTCGGCGTCGTCGTGTCGCCTTAGCGCTGCTTGCCACGGTGACGCTCGCATCGTTCGCGTATTCGATCGTCCTCACCTACAGCAGCCCCGGACCCGCGTACTTTGTGACCCCTGCGCGCGCCTGGGAGTTCGGCGCCGGTGGCCTGCTGGCGTTCGTCAGCGCCAACCGGCTGGGGGGACGGATTCGGGCGGCTGCCGCGTGGGCGGGATGGATCGGCATCGTCGTCGTCGCGATGTCGTACTCCGCCGCCACACCGTTCCCTGGGTTCGCCGCGGCCGCGCCGCTGATCTTCGCCGGAGCGATCATCCTGGCCGGACGCCCCCACGTCCGCTGGGCCCCCAACCGAGTCATCGCCACGAAGCCTGTTGTGTTCCTCGGGGATGTCTCGTACGCCACGTACCTCTGGCACTGGCCGGCACTTCTGCTCGGTGGCTATCTCCTGGGTGAACGGTTCGTCTGGTGGGTGAAGATCCTGGTTATCGTCGCCACGATCGTCGTGGCGTGGTTGACCACACGTTTCGTGGAGAATCCGGTTCGCTCACTCCGGCCGGCTCTGATTCGCAAGTCCCGGTACACGTTGATCGCCGCCGCTCTCGCGATGGCGATCGTCGTCGTGCCGTCACTCGTGACATGGTCGGCGATCCGCGCTGCGGCGGCGGCCGAAATCGCCGCCGCGCAGGCCGCCGCCGAACTCGAAGTCGCGTGCTTCGGTGCCGGCGCCCGCGACCCCGATTACGACTGCGACGGGGTCGTCTACGACCACCTCACCCCTGACCCGATTGCGGCGGTCGACGATAAACCCGATGCCTACGCCGACGGCTGCATCACCGGCGACAAAAAGTCCGACGTGCGGATGTGCGAGATCGGAGACCCCGACGGCGCCATCCGCGTCGCCATCGTCGGTGACTCTCACGCGATCCACTGGGAGCCGGCGCTCGTGAAGATCGCTCAGGAGCGCGGCTGGTCGCTGACGACTATCTACAAGTCCGCGTGCCCCCACTCGAACGCCGTGAAGGTCGGCGGAAAACCGGAGTGGACGGCGTCGTGCAATGCCTGGATCGAAGCCGTCAACCCGGTCATCGAAGGCCTAGAACCCTTCGATCTGGTCTTCGTCTCGTATTCCATCAACAACACGTCGTATGAGTCGGAGAGCGTCGCGATCAAGGGTTTCCGGGACGCGTGGCACATGTTCACCGATCGTGGCGCGGAAGTCGTCGTGCTCCGCGACGTCCCTCGGATGCTGGACAGCACCATGGCCTGCCTGGAGTCAAACGAAGCCGACCCGGAGCCGTGCGACGTCCCGGCGGCCGAGTCTTACCTTCCCGTCGATCTCATGGTGGAGGCGGCGAAGGGCCAAGAGCACGTCAGCGTCATCGACCTCACCGAATACTTCTGCTGGAGCGGCACCTGCAAGGCCGCGATCGGAGGGGTCGTGGTCTTCCGTGACACGCACCATGTGACGCGCACGTTCGCGTTCACGCTCGCTCCGTACGTTGCTCGCGCGCTGGACAAACTCGGCATTCCCGCCCGTTGATGCGACTACTCGTCGAGAGCGAGTTCCTTCGGCAGCTCGAGATCCTTCTCGCCCCGCATCTCGACGTTGACGTCTTTGAAGGTGAGCACCCTCACGCTCTTCACGAAGCGGTCGGCGCGGTAGACATCCCACACCCAGACGTCGTTCATCGTGAGTTCGAAGTAGAAGTCGTTGGCGGTGTCTTTGCGCTCGAGGGTGACCTCATTGGCGAGGTAGAAGCGTCGCTCGGTCTCGACAACGTAGGTGAACTGCCCCACCACGTCGCGATACTCGCGGTAGAGAGCCAGTTCGACCTCGCGGTCGTAGTCCTCGAACTCGTCCTCGTCCATCAGGCGAGTCTAACTACGCGATGTGCTCGTCGAGCTGGAACAGCCCCGGCTGCCGCAGCCAACTCCAGCGGTGCAGCGGACTCGCCCCGATCGCGTCGATGCCTGCGTAGTGGTCGGCCGATGCGTAGCCCTTGTTCGAGGTCCAGTTGTAGCCCGGATGCACCGGATCCGCCTCGATCATCAGCCGATCGCGGTGCACTTTCGCGAGAACGGATGCCGCTGCCACCGCCGCGCAGAACCGGTCAGCTTTGACCTTCATCGTCACCGGCAGGGCACGGTCGATCGCCGGCGAGAGCCAGTCGTGGGAGCCGTCGAGCAACACGATCGCCCCGGTCAGGTCGACGCCCTGCTCGCGGATGGCATCCAGAGCTCGTTTGGCGGCGAGCCCGAGTGCGGCGATGATTCCGATCTGCTCGATGCGTTCATTCGACACCAGACCGACGGCGCCGTGGCGCACCCAGTTCGCGACCTTCGGCTGCAGTTCTTCGCGCTTCGCCTCGGCGAGCAACTTCGAGTCCTTCAAACCCTCGGGTGCCGTACGAGTGTCAATGTCGACGATCGCGAGCCCCACCCCGACCGGGCCGGCGATCGCGCCGCGACCCACCTCATCCATCCCGATCACGAGGCGCGCGCCATCGCGCAACAGTTGCCGCTCATGCCGCAGAGTCGGAACCGTCGAGGTCATGCCACAACCGTCAGTCGCGCGGGCGCGCCGTCAGGGCAGGGAGGCCTGCCGGCTGCCCCTCCTGGACGCCCGAGAAGATCAGCGGGTAGTTGTCGAGCCAGCTCCAATGGCTCACCGGCCAGGAGATCAGGATGGCGCGGCCGACGACGAGATCCTCGGACACAAACCCCTTGCTCGGGGTGTCCTGGTTGTACCGGGAGTCCTTCGAGTTGTAGCGATTGTCACCCATCACCCAGAGCGACTTCGCCGGAACGGTGATCGAGAAGTCGTCACGGGAAACCTTCGTCACGCCGTCAGGCAACTGCACATAGGTCTCGCCGAGCGGCACGCCGTTCACGGTCATCTGACCGAAGTCGTTGCAGCAGGCGACCGTGTCGCCGGGCAGCCCGATCACGCGCTTGATGAGGTGATCGTTTGAGTCGGGAGCTGTCAGGCCGACGATCGAGAGCAGCCAGTCGAAGAACGCTGCCACCGGGTTCTGGTCGGCGGCGGGCGGGGTCGGCGGCAGCCATCCACCGGGATCCTTGAACACGACCACATCGCCGCGCTCGATCGGCATCAGGTCGGGAACCAACTCGTTCACGATGATGCGGTCGTTCGTGTAGAGAGTCGGCTCCATCGACGCCGACGGGATGTAGAACGAGCGGATGAGGAACGTCTTGATCAGAAACGAGATGACGATCGCGGCGAGCAGAATGAGCGCGACATCGCGAAGGAACGCACGCCAGCCTGCAAGCTTCTTGCGCTTCGCGCGCCCCGACCGCGTAGCAACCTCGCTCGAGACGGCAGAATCCTTTTCGGGCTCACTGCTCTGGAGAATATTGCTCACACGCGCCGGCGGCGCATCCTCGTCTGTCATGTCACCCCTGGGTTCCGTGACAGCATACGACGCCCGCCGAAGCCCGAAGGGCGACGCGCGAGAAGCGATGCGGGACTAGTTGTCCCGCTTCTCCTTGATCTTCGCCTTCTTGCCGCGCAGGTTGCGAAGGTAGTAGAGCTTTGCGCGACGAACGTCACCGCGCGTGACGATCTCGATGTGGTCGATCACCGGGGAGTGCACCGGGAACGTGCGCTCGACACCGACCTGGAAGCTGACCTTGCGGACCGTGAAAGTCTCGCGGACGCTCTCGTTCGTGCGGCCGATGACGACACCCTGGAAGACTTGGATGCGCGCGCGCGTGCCTTCGATGATGTTCACGTGCACCTTCACGGTGTCACCGGGGCGGAAGTCGGGAATGTCCGACCGGAGAGAGGCGGCGTCGACGTCGTCGAGGATGTGCATGGTGAATCGCTCTCTGCGTCCGCTCTCAGGTCGGGCGCGGGTGTAGGTGG
>JBDTNW010000097.1:0-6014 GCA_039933575.1 Pseudolysinimonas sp.
GACTGGATGCCGTGGCGGATCTCGGGCAGGTGACCCTGGCAAGCGGGATGCATGCTGTCATCCGCGACGACCCGTTTACCCCGGGCACGTATCAACTGATCGTCGACGGAACCCCGCAGTCGCACGTCGACCCGAACCGCCCGACCGTGTTGTTCTTCGAGTACGTGAATCGCATGGGTCGGGTGATCGATCAACTCACTGAGGGACCGATCACGGCCCTGCATCTCGGGGCCGGCGCCCTCACCCTTCCGCGCTACATCGAGGCGATGCGACCCGGCTCCCGCCAACAGGTGCTCGAGCTCGAACCCGGGCTGGTCGAGCTGGTGCGCACGCACCTGCCGCTGCCCCGCGACGCGTCGATCCGGGTGCGCTACGGCGATGCCCGCGAGACGCTGGGCAAGCTGCCATCCGGGTTGAAGGGTTCGGTCGATCTCTGCATCGTCGACGTGTTCGGCGGCGCCCGCATCCCAGCCCACGTCACGAGTGCGGAGTTCTATCACGAGCTCTCGGCATTCCTCACCCCGACCGGAGTGCTGCTGGTCAACGTCGCCGATGGCGGCGCTCTCGCCTTCGCGCGCGGCCAGGCGGCGACTGTCGGGCTGGTGTTCGCCGACTCGGCGGTGCTCGCCGAGTCGCAGGTGCTCAAGGGCCGGCGCTACGGCAACTTCGTGATCGTCGGCTCTCCCGCGGAACTGCCGCTGGAATGGATGCCGCGGCTGCTCGCGAGCGGACCGCATCCGGCGAGCGTCGTGCGCGGTCGCGAACTGCGGGACTGGATTGCGGGCGCCGCGGTCGTGACCGATGCGTCCTCAACACCGTCCCCGCCGCCGGCACGCAGCGTGTTTCAGTGGCGTCCCGGCCGCGACGACGGCGGACGCACGTAAGGTCGGCTCATGCGCACCTGGAAGTGGCTCGCCGTCGCGGTCGCGGCAGTGGTTCTTGCCGGATGCGGGGCTGCGCCGAGTCCGGCACCACACACCCTGAGCCCGACCCCAAGCGAGAGCCCGAGCCCGTCGAATCTCGGCGTGCAGCCGGTCGGCGAACCGCGCGATGTCGTGACTGGGCTGGTCACCCCCTGGTCGATCTTGAGACTGACCGACAACGTCACTCTCCTCTCGCAGCGCGACAACGCCACGATTCTGCGCCTGGAAGGTGGCACGGTCACGACCGTCGGCACGGTGCCCGGTGTCGTGCACCAAGGCGAGGGTGGTCTGCTCGGGCTGGCGTACCTTTCGCAAGGTTCTGGCGGCTGGCTCTACGCCTACCTGACAGCCGCCGACGACAATCGCATCGTGCGCATGACCTATGCCGACGGCGGTGCTCTCGGCAGCCCCCAGGTCGTGCTGTCGGGTCTGGCGAAGGCTGGCAACCACGACGGTGGGCGTCTCGCGTTCGGCCCCGACGGCATGTTGTACGCGACAGTGGGCGACGCCGGGGAGCCCGACCGTGCACAAGACCCGTCGTCGCTCAACGGCAAGATTTTGCGGATGACTCCCACAGGAGGCGTTCCCGACGACAACCCGACGCCGGGATCACTCGTCTATTCGATGGGCCACCGCAATCCACAGGGACTCGCCTGGGACGCCAGCGGGCAACTCTGGGCTGCCGAGTTCGGCCAGGACACCTGGGATGAGTTCAACCGCATCGAGCCGGGCGCGAACTACGGCTGGCCGATCGTCGAAGGCATCGCGGGTGACTCGCGGTTTGTCGACCCGGTGTTGCAATGGGCAACCGACGACGCGAGCCCGAGCGGACTGACCTACATCAACGGCACCTTCTTCTTGGCTTCACTCAAGGGCCAACGCATCTGGGCGATCGACGTCGCTGCGGATGGCACGGCGAGCGCGACCCCGTGGTTTGTCGGGCAATTCGGGCGACTTCGGGATGTCACTGCCGGCCCCGACGGGACGCTGTGGTTCATCACCAACAACACCGACGGGCGCGGCGACCCTCGCGACGGTGATGACCGCCTGCTTCAGGTGTCGCTCGCTCCGCTGGCTGAGGGCTAGTGGCTGAGCTCGAACGGGTGCGCACCTGGGCGAATGCGCTCATCGCCCTGCACCTCGACCCGCGACTGTGGACCTTCGAGTTCGACCACGCCCGCACCCGGGCGGGTCTGTGCGACTACCGCGCGAAGCGCATCTCGGTCTCTCGGCACCTCGCCTCCCGCTACGACGACGACGAGATCCATCAGGTATTGCTGCACGAGGTCGCCCACGCCCTGGCCGGGCCGGCATCCGGCCACGGGTCGCGGTGGAAGAAGATTGCTGCCGGTCTGGGGTACGAAGGAAAGCGCCTGCACGGTGGGGCGATCGCCGACGATCTGGCGACCTGGATCGGCAGTTGCCCGAACGGTCACACCCACTACCGGTACCGCAAACCGACCCGGCCGCTGTCGTGCGGCAAGTGTTCGAAGCGTTTCAACCCCGCACTCGTGATCGCGTGGCACCACAGGGATGAGGGTGGTAACCGCCAAGCTGAGTTACATGAGGCTCAGCTAAATGAGTACGGGTCAGTGGCTGATCGCTCCTGAGGGAACGAGTTGGTTCTTCGACGCGGGAGCTGAATCTCTCGACTTCGCCGCAGCGCCTGAGCCCGTGCACGGCCGCGACCTCGGCGAGTGGCTGGCCGCCCGGTACGAGCGCCTTGACGCAACCGAGGCGACCGCACGCGATCTGACCGACGCCCTCGGGCTGCGCGCCGCCATCCAACGACTCAGTACCGCCGCTGCCGACCACCAAGCCTTGGGCCCTGACGATGTCGACACCGTGAATCTCTTCGGGGCAACCCCCGACATCCCGCCGGCCCTGGCAGGCGGTCGCCGTCAGGCCGGCGCGGGGCGGCTGCGCACCGGTCAGGTGCTCTCGACCCTCGCGCGCGACGTGATTGCGATCCTCAGTGTCGAGCCCGAACGCATCCGGCGGTGCGATGCAGAAGACTGCCGGCGGGTATTCCGCGACGAGTCACGCACCGTCAACCGGCGCTGGTGCTCGATGCAACGTTGCGGCAACCGGGCCAAGGTGCGCGCCCACCGGGCAAGAGCAGCCGAAGCTCTCGCCGGTTAGGCGCTCAACTCCCGCGCACTCACCGACGCGCTGATCAGGTGTCGGGTCGCGGTGCGGAGCCCCCGAGAGGCGGCCGCAACGACAGCGGCTTCGGGTGACTGATGATCGGCGGCGTCAGTCACGGAACGAGGGTATCGGCGCCCATCTCGGTCGCGATCACCCCGAAGTCCGCTGCCGTCAGTTCCAGCAACCCGCGGCGCATCAGCCATCCCCAGTTCGGTGTGTCGCGCGTGAGTTCGAGCACCGGCAGTAACGGCTGGATCGGCACCTCGGTGACACCCTCGAGGTATTCGACCCGACGCCGCCACGGGCGCACTTCGTCGGCACCGCGCATCATCATCGGTGCGGCCTGCCACGGATCGCCGTCGGCAATCAGGCCGATCGCCGTGAACGCACGCAGTGGGGCGCCCTCGGGGTAGGTGTCTTTCGGGGAGTAGTAGACCAGGCCGTCGCCGGGCAACATCTTGCCGACTCCCGCCTTCGAGCCGTGGTTGACCTGCACGATCCCCTGATCAACTCCGCGACGAACGTGGTCACGGTGCACAACGGCCAGCCAAAACCTCACATGTCGAGTCTGGGGGGAACCGACGACACGCGACCCGAGGAGGCAGAGGTCCTCCGACTCACGGTCTGAGGACGGATGCGACGCCACATCACCAGCAGTCCGCCGAGGGTGATCAGGAGAAGAGCGAGCTGTGCGCCGGGTTGCGGGGTCGAGCCGGTCGCCGCCAGGCGACCCGACGTCTCGACCATCGCGCTGTCTTCTAGCGCCAGGGTCGTCAGATTGAAACCGGGATCGTTCGGCCCGGGATCCCCCGGCAGCGGATAGGTCGGAAGTTCGTAACCCGTCACCTTCGCAGTGTTGACGATCTGACCGGCGGGCGCGTTCGGGCTGAGTTGAACCTCGAGCAGAACGTCGGGCGCATCCTGGCCGTAGCCGAGGCCCCGATCGAGCGTGCAGGTGATGACGCCGCCGAATCCGGAAGGCAGTCGGTCGGAAACCACGCAATCGATCCACGCAGGCAGGCTCGGGTCGGTGGCGTCAGTCGGCGTCACCGACAGGATGCGCAACACCTGAGGCACGTCGTCAACGAGCACGACCCCGCCAACGCCGCCGAGACCACGGTTGCCGATCTTCATTGTGTACGTGAAGGTGCCGCCTGCCGAGACATGGTGAGTTGATGCGGTCTTCGACATCCAGAGGTCGGAGGTCTGGCCGTCTGGCGTCTCGCCACACGAGGCCGTCGCGGGCGGGTAGGTCACGGTGACGGTCGTCGATGGGTTGATCGTGAACTGCACCGAAGCTCCGCTGCGCAACCCGTAGCTGGCGAGGGTCGGGTCAAGGACGAGGTTCTCCCAGCCGGGCGCTTCGCCGGCAGCAGCTGGACGCCATCCCGGCCACGCGACGCCGTTGCCGTCGCCGTCGACCGCAGCACCCGGCCACAGGAGGCGTCCGGTGACAGTTCCGTCGTCGGCGATCGGCACGTCGTCGGTGTGCACGACGTCTCCGCTGGAGTTCAGCCAGCTGACGTGCATCGTGCGACCCGAGACGTCGAGGTTGTGGGCGTCGACCGTGTAGTCGAGCCACGGCGCATCGAGCACGCACACGCCCGAGGCGGCGACGGCGAGCCACTTCACCGGCGTCGAGACGGTGTCGCTGTCACCCGAGACGACGATCGTGGTCGACGCGACGACAGCGGTGTTGTCGATGGTGTCAGCGCTGTAGGTCGCGCGAAGTTCGGCGGTGTAGGCGATCGTCGGCGCAGTGGCCCCGACCGGCAACGTTCCCGACAGGTCGCAGGCGAGGGTTCCGCCGTACCCGTCGCCGTCACGACCGGTGACATCGCAGGTCCAGTCGTCGCCGGTGATCGTGCCGACATTGAGGCCGGAATCGATCGCATCGGTGATCGTGACGCCGCCAGCTTCGACATCCCCAACGTTGGCGACGTCGATCGTGTAATGCAGGGTGTCTCCACCTTGCACAAGCGCCTCAGCGACGGTCTTCTCAACATCCAGATGGCCGGTGAGGAAGTGGTTGGTCACGGTGACGACGGCAGGCCCATCGATCGCCGCGGGGATGACGACGGTGCCGTCGACGGGAGTCGTGTCGCTGGTGATAGCGAGGCCGGCATCCGTCTCGGTGACCGTGCACGAAGCACCCTGAAGGATGCCGGAGACTGTCGCCGTGTAGGAGTCGGCGGCCGAGAGAGTCTGGGTCGCGTCAGTACCCAAATCGAGGTCGTACCAGGTGCCGTTTCGGTCGATGCCGCAAGCGACCGCGACGGTGAAGGGACCGTTCGCGAATGCCTCCGCACCGGGCGCAATGTCACGTACCTTGTCGATGCGCAGTGACCCGGTCGCGTAGTCGTTGGTGATCGTGACGGTGCTGGTGCCACGGTCCGGGATGTACCGGGGCGTGAGCGCCGACACCGTCGAGGTGGTCGCCGCGCCGGTCTTCGTCTCGGTCACGCCGCAGTCTGCGCCCGCGATGAGGCCGGTCACCGAAGCGGCGTAGCCGTGGGCAGAGTCGAGCGTGACATAGCCAGAGTTGGCCAGCGGAATGAGCATCGCCGGGTTGCCCGGCTTGTCCCAGGTGCAGACGACCTGGGCCTCGAAGGGACCCGCCCCGTAGGCAGCCCAGGCGCCGGTGCGGGACTTGGTGATGCTCAAAGTTCCGGTGTCGAAGCGATTCGTCAAGATTGTCGTCGTCGTCCCCAACGCGATCGTCACCGACACGTCGGCCGCGGGCGTCGTGGCGCCGCCGGCACCCGTCTCGCTGATGTCGCATGCGGTACCAATCGGGAACACCGGGGCGAGGGTTACGGTCTGAGCGGCCACAATGTCGACCGAGTCGTCGAACAGCGTTTGGCCGTCATAGCTGCACACCACCGCGACGGTGTAGGTGCCGCCCGCGTAGCCCGCCTCGCCGGCTCCGGCGACATCCTTGTG
>JBDTNW010000098.1:0-6005 GCA_039933575.1 Pseudolysinimonas sp.
CCGCCGATCCAGGCGAACATCGCGTCGACCAGTTCGTCGTGGTCGACCCGCGCGCCGAGCGCCCGCACGTCGAGGTAGCCGTTGACGATCGCATCCTCGAAGTCGTGAACCGAGTAGGCGATGTCGTCGGAGAGATCCATCACCTGGGCTTCGATGCACCGCACCCGGTCAGGTGCGTCAGCCCTCAGCCACTGGAACACCTCGAGGTCGTCGTCGTAAAACCCGTACTTGCGGCGACCCGACGGATCGGGCACGCCCTGCTCGTAGGGCCACGGATACTTACAACTGGCATCCAGGGACGCGCGGGTCAGGTTGAGGCCGTACGACCTGTCGCCGTCGAAGACTTTGGGCTCGAGGCGGGTGACGAGGCGCAGCGTCTGCGCGTTGCCCTCGAACCCGCCGATGTCGCTGGCCCATTCGGCGAGAGCGCGCTCCCCGTTGTGACCGAACGGAGGATGCCCGAGGTCGTGCGCGAGACACGCGGTGTCGACGACATCCGGATCCAACCCGAGCCGGGCACCCAGCTCACGCCCCACCTGCGCGACCTCAAGAGAGTGCGTGAGGCGGTTGCGGGCAAAGTCGAGCCCGGCGGTCGGGCTCAGCACCTGGGTCTTCTGGGCTAGCCGACGCCATCCACTGGAATGCAGGATGCGCGCGCGATCGCGGGCGAAGTCGCTTCGGCGGCTCGCGTGTTCCTCGGGGAGCCAGCGCTCGGCATCCGCTTCGTCGTATCCGTCGGGAAGGAGCTCAGCCGCCACTGTTGTGCAGTTCCGCCTCGGCGACCTCGGCTCGCATACCTTCGGCGATTTCGCGACTGTCGAGCCAGCCGTACGGCAGGGTCGGAACCTTCGGGGTGCCCGCCCGTCCACGCTGACCCTCGGCGTCGACGCCCGGGTAGAGCTGGTCGTCGTCGAGCGTGCCGATCAGGTCGGCGATCTGCTGGAGGCTCGACGACATCGCGAGAGCTGCGCGGGTCTCGCCGCCCACCGCGTAGCCCTTGAAGTACCAGGCGACGTGCTTGCGGATGTCGCGGCAGGCATGGTTCTCGTCGCCGTCGAAGAACTCGACGAGCAGTTCAGCGTGTCGCAGGAAGGCCGCCGCGACCTCGCCCAGAGTCGGCTCGGCCTTGAGCACCTCGCCCTGGAATGCGGCAGCGAGGTCGCCGAACAGCCAGGGCTTACCCAGGCACCCGCGGCCGACCACGACGCCGTCGCAGCCGGTCTCGTCGACCATGCGCAGAGCATCTTCGGCCGACCAAATGTCGCCGTTGCCCAACACCGGAACAGTCGTCACGGTCTCCTTGAGTTTGGCGATCGCCGACCAGTCAGCGTGGCCCGAGTAGAACTCGCTGGCTGTTCTTGCGTGGAGGGCGATGCTGCTGACTCCGGCACCCTCGGCAATGCGGCCGGCCTCGAGGTAGGTGAGGTGGTCGGGATCGATCCCCTTGCGCATCTTGATGGTGAGCGGCCGATCGCCTGCGGCCTTCACTGCACCCTCAACGATGTCGCGGAACAGGTCCAACTTCCAGGGCAGTGCCGCTCCCCCGCCCTTGCGGGTGACCTTCGGCACCGGGCATCCAAAATTGAGGTCGATGTGGTCGGCGCGATCTTCGGCCACCAACATCGTCACGGCATCCGACACCGTCTTCGGGTCGACCCCATAGAGCTGGATGCTGCGCGGCGTCTCCGACGGGTGGTGCTGAATGAGGCGCATGCTCTCCGGGGTGCGTTCGACCAGGGCACGGCTCGTGATCATCTCCGAGACGTAGAGTCCGGCGCCATACTCCCGGCACAGGCGACGGAACGCCGTGTTCGTGATGCCCGCCATCGGTGCCAGCACGACCGGAACCGTCAACTCGATCGGCCCGATGTGCAGGGGCGCTGCGACCCCAGGTGCGACGGCGACGGAGGTGGACACCATCCGATTGTCCCAGACGGGCGGGTCGGGTGCCCGCCTGCGGCGCGGGGACGTTCCTAACTCTCGGAAATCCGGGGGGCCGTCGACGTGGCATCGATGAATGCCCCATATCCCGAGAGTTACGTACGCCCGCTGAGAGAATCGGTGGATGGCCACGGCATCTGGACGAGAGCGCGTCGCTGCGGATGCCGAGGCCCGCGGCATCCCGGTCGAGTTTCGGGAGCGCAGTGTCGCCCGATCGCTGGAAGAAGCGGCACAGATTCTCGGAATCACCCCGGCTGACATCGTGAAGTCACTCGTCGTACGCCGGCACGACGGCAGTTACCTGTTCGCGCTGGTGCCGGGCGATCGGCAAATCTCATGGGCGAAACTGCGCGCTGTCGTCGGGGTCAACAAGCTGCGCCTCCCGGAAGCCGAACTCGCGCTCGAGGCGACCGGCTACGAGCGCGGCACCATCACTCCACTCGGGTCAACGACTCCCTGGCCGGTGTTCGCAGACGAGCGGATCGCGGGTAAGCGCGTCTCGATGGGAGCCGGCGAACACGGGTATTCGCTCTTCGTCGAAGCAGACGACCTGGTGCGTGGCCTCGACGCAACGGTGTCGGATATCACCGACCCGCTCGAAACGGATGCTTAGGACGCGGTGCGACGACGCCGTACGAGAATGATCGCTCCCGTGCCGACCAGGATCGTCAGAAGACCGAGCACGAGCGGGAACGGGGAGAGTTCCTGCCCGGTCGCAGCCAGCGCGCCGGTCACTGTGATCGTGACGGTCACACCGGACCCAGATCCGCCGTCTCCGGACGGGCGGTAGCGGAAGGTGTCGGTCCCGACGAAACCATCGGCCGGGGCGTAGCTGAATCCTCCGTCGACCTGAAGGAACAGGGCGCCGTGAGTGGGTGCCGTCAATAGGGCGACAGACATCTCACTGGCGGGAACGATGGAATCGTTCTTCAGCACCCCCAGAGGGGCGCCCTTCGTCAGCAACGTTTCCTGCGCGATGGAATACGCGTCGGCGACGCCGGTGACCGTGGCTCCGGGGTCGGGAACGAACACCAGGTCGGGCGACACAACGTCGCTGCCGCTCACAGTGATCGACTGGACCTGGCTGATGTTGGGCTCGCCGTTGTTGAAGTGCGCCTGGATCGTGTAGTCACCGTCGGGAACTCCCGCGGTCGAGAAGCTGCCATCGGGCTGGATGAGGAATTCGCCCAAGTTCTCGCCCGCGGAGTTGTAGATGTAGATGAATCCGTCGGTTGCCGGTGATCCGCTGATGGTCGCGTGGCCGGTGATTTGGTCATTGTTCGCGACCAACACGACGGTGCGCAGAAAAGGCGATCCAGCCCCAGTCGCTGTGGAGAGGATGTGGGACGCCGCCGCGTACGACGTCGCGCCCGAGTAGAACTGGTACGCGTAATTCGAACCATCCGGCGGTTGCACGGAAATGACGAAATCGCCTGGGTCAATGCTGGTTGAGAACAGGCCGTTGGCGAGAGTGCCGTCGGGGCCGTTCGAACTCCCCAAGCCGGTCACCGCTGATACCACGGCGACGATGACACCCGCGACCGGATTGACCCCGTCGGTGACTGTCACAGCGACGTCGGACCGCAACGGGATGACCGGGTTGAACACTGTGCCGGAGCCAACGACGAGGGAGATCTCAACAAAGCCGTAGCCGGAGCTGCCCGAAGGTGGTAGGGCGTAGCCCTCGTATGTGCCAGCCGGGATCCCCGAAAGCGAATAGACCCCACCCGCCGTGCTGAACACGTCAAAGCTGTGCGACGCGGAGTGGATGCTGAGTTCTGCATCGACCAAAACCAAGCCGTTAGCGTCATGGAAGGTGCCTGACACGCTGCCCGTCGGCAGCGGGATCGCGTTCGCCGATGTGAGCGGGAGCAGCGCCATAGTGAGGCCGAGCAGAGCGGCGACGACTGCAGAACGCCGAACACCGTGGCGGGTGGACGTCAGCACGGCTCTCCTCAGGTTTCCCGCAGAAATATACGGTCTTCGCAAGTGTAGGGGTAGACCCACCCCCGGCATGTCAGACGCGGTCAGAGTCGAGACGCCCGTTGACGACATGGGTGTCGTGGTGGGGCGGGATGACGCAGAACTCACCCTCGCAGACCTCAGCAGAGGGGTCACCCAGCAGTTCCAACACCAGGGGTGCGGTCTTCGGCTCGGTCACGACGCCTCCGTCAGTTCGGACTCCGTGGCGGCCGCACGCTCGCCGGCCACCTGTTGCAGGACGTTAGCGAACGTGGCCGGGTCTTGCGCGCCCGACACCCCGTACTTGCCGTCGAGCACGAAGAACGGAACGCCGCGGATGCCGAGTTCGCCCGCCAGCGCAATGTCGGCTCGCACGTCGTCGAGGTACTCGTTCGCCGTCAAGGAGCGGATGACATCCTCCTGATCGAGGCCCACCTCGGCAGCGAGGTCCGCGAGTTCCGGGATGCGGCCGACGTGGCGCCCATCCTCGAAGTACGCCTTCATCAGGTGTTCCTTCATCTCAAGCTGCAGCCCCTTCGCCTTCGCGTAGTGGATGAGTTGATGCGCAAGCACGGTGTTCGTCGACTGAAGGGCGTCGTAGTCGTAGTGCAAGCCAACGCTTTCGGCGACCCCCGACACCCGATCGATCATCGCGGTCGCCTGGTCAAGCGGCACACCCAAGTGCCGAGCGAGGTGCTCGACGTGGCGACCCTCGACCTCGACCGCGGTACCCGGCGAGAGCTCGAACGAGTGGTATTCGACCTCGACCGGCAGCCCCGCCGATGCGACGCCGGCCTCGAACTTGCGCTTGCCGATGAAACACCACGGGCAGGCGATGTCCGACCAGATGTCGACTTTGATCGGTTCGGTCGTTGCCATGCTCAGGTTGGGTTCAAGGCTCATGTTGGGTTCAACCCGGAATCGCGGGCGGCATTCCCGCCACGGGCGGCGGCTCAGCAACGACCCGGGTTATGGCGATGCGACTGATTCGCTGCGGGTGCATCCGACGAGCCGCGAACTCGATCGCGGTCAGCCAGACGGCCGCAGTGATCAGCGGCGGGATGACATCCTGCGGCCCACCGGTTGCCCCGGCGGCGTTGGTCGGACCGAACATCCCGGTGCCGGTGATCAGGAACGTTCCGATGTTGTGCACCGAGTGGTAGGCGATCGCGGACTCCAACCCTCCGGTTCGGATCGCGGCGATCGCGAAACTCACCCCGAGGATGCCGACCTGCAACTGCCCCCAGAGGTCGTAGCTGTGGCTGAGCGCGAACAGGGTCGCCGAGATGACGATGCCGACCGGAGCCCAGCGCACCCACGCGCCGACGACTTGTTGCAGGACTCCGCGGAAGAGGTACTCCTCGGTCGCCGCCTGGAGCGGCACGAGAAGCACGACGATCAGCGCGCCAATCAGGTAGGTGCCGATCGGGGTGCTGAATGGCAGCAGCGGCTGACCGGATGCGACGCCGACGACGACCTGCACGACGAGGCTGACGATCCACACGACGGCAGAGATCGCAGCGGTGACGCCGAGCCAGCGCCAGCGCAGGCGGAAGGTGACCGAGTGCAGGATGTTAACGCGGTACCCCGACGGACGGATGCCGGCGATGCGCAACGCCAACGGGATGAGCGGCAACACGAGAAGGATCGCCCCGAGCCCGAACACCAGGGTCCACGGATTGGACAGGTCCGGCGACAACTCGGCGAGCAACTCGGCCTGATCGGGAATGTGGTCGACGCTGATCGTGCCGTTGGCGAACAACACGACGACCAGAACGACAGCCAGCACGACCTGGACGCCCAAAAAGAAGACTGCCGCCATCACCAGCGCGACGAGCGGACGCCACCATCGGTACGTCGGCTGCGCCCGGAAGAGCCGGTGATACGGCAACTCGACGATCGTCGTGTGTTCGTCTTCGTGGGGCAGCAACGGGGGCGTGACGTCGGTCATCGGCCTTCTTCCTCGAGATCGTCGATCAGGATGAGCCCGTCTCGGGCCCAGGTGATCTCTTGTTGAGCGCGCTGCACGAGCCCCTCGTACGCGTATCGCTTGAACGCGGTGGTGCGCGGGCGGTCAGCTTCCGGAGTGACCGCCAGGCGAC
>JBDTNW010000099.1:0-6003 GCA_039933575.1 Pseudolysinimonas sp.
AGCGCAGCAATGACCACGAGCACGACACCCGCCCACCCCACGACAACGAGTTCGATCCAGCCGAGCCCGTAGCCGAACGCGAACGCGGCGGGGATAACACCCAACATGACCCAGCCGAGCGGTGTGACAACAGCGGCCACTCGCGACCCGACTCGTGCAGCCGCCGCGCCGGCGATCGTCAAGAACCGTACGACGGCGACCACGAAATCAGCGAGCACACCGGTACGCGCCCCGACGATGCGGGTGCGGATATTGGTCGGCCCAGAGTTCCCCGTGCCCGCGGGAGCCTCGACGCGAGTCGCGGTCGTCCCCCGCAGACGCCGAGGGGAACGACCCGGTGCGGGAGTGCTCACACGGCCTGCCGGTCGCTCGGCGGCGGGGTTTCGAGCAGCAGTTGCCCGATGATGCTCGACGGGGTGACGCCGTCGAACTCGGCCTCAGGATCGAGGACCAGGCGATGCGCGAGCACCGGTTCGGCGAGCGACTTCACGTCGTCGGGGACGACGTAGTGTCGTCCACTCGCGGCAGCGAGCGCCTTCGAGGCACGCACCAGCGCGAGCGCGCCACGCACGCTGACGCCCAGCCGAACTTCGGTCGCCGAACGAGTCGCCTCGACCAGCCGCGAAACGTAGTCGTTCACACTGGGGTCGACGTGCACGGTACGTGCGAGGCTCGCCATCTCGAGCACGGCATCCGCTGTCACGACGGCGGGAAGGATGACGTCGTGAGCCTTCACGCTCGACCCTTCCAAAATGCGCAGTGTGGAGGCGTGGTCGGGATAGCCGATGGATGCCTTCAGCAGGAAGCGGTCGAGTTGCGCTTCGGGAAGGCGGTAGGTGCCCGCCTGTTCAATCGGATTCTGAGTGGCGATCACCATGAACGGGCTGGGCACCTCGTGGGTCTCGCCGTCGACGGTGACGCGGCCCTCTTCCATCACTTCGAGCAGCGCTGCCTGCGTCTTCGGCGACGCGCGGTTGATCTCGTCGGCGAGCACGATGTTGGCGAAGACCGGTCCGCGGTGGAACTCGAACGTCCCGCCCTTCTGGTCGTAGACACTGACGCCGGTGATGTCGCCGGGCAGGAGGTCGGGGGTGAACTGGATGCGGTTGTGCGTGCCGTCGACGCTCTGGGCGATCGCTCGCGCCATCGAGGTCTTGCCGGTGCCCGGGAAGTCCTCCAACAGCAGGTGGCCTTCGCTGAATAGCGCGACAAACCCCAGGCGGATCACGAACGTCTTTCCGAGCAGCACCTGCTCGACGTTGGTCACAAGTCGACCGAAGGTCTCCTGAAAGGCGGAGGCTTGCTCGGGGGTCATGGTCATCTTCGGTCGTCCTTCCGACTGTCAGGGCGCGGGGTGCTCGCCCGCGACATAGTTTCGTACATAGGTCTGGCCATTGGCGGAGATCCGGACCCGCAAATCGCGGGGCAGGAGGCCGGTGTCACATGATCCAACGTCGGGCATCGCAGTCCACCTCCTGGGGTTATCGCCAGAATCGCAGCGGTATGCGATGGCGTCATAGCCCGACCCAGGGATCGAGGTCCAGCTCCATCCGTCGCCGCCCCCGAGCAGTCCCCCGTCAAACTGCAGTCCTCCGGGAGTCGCGTTCCAGACCGGCACGCCGAGAGCGAAGTCGCTCGACCATTCGGCGCTACACAGGGTGCCTTCCGGATAGGCCCGACAGGCTTTGACCTCGACCGTCACGGGATGGCCATACTGGCTCGTCCCCGCCGTGAGGAAGACACCGGTGCCGAGCAGGGCGCTCTCGCTGCCGTCGGTCGTGCCGTCGGTGAACCGATACTTGAACAGATCGGCGTCGGTCGAGCCGCTCGCGATCGTGAACCCGTTGAGCTGGATGTCGAAGAACTCATTGTCCGCGCCGTTCGGCGTCGGACCTGTCGTATCGATCGCGGTGACAGTGCCGGGCACCGCACGCGGGGTTACCTGAACTGCTGGCGCCGCGGTACAACCCTGGCCGTTGTACGCAAACACCCAGATCGTGTAGGTCTGGTTGGCCGACAGGCCCGAGAAGGTCACCGCCGACGCGCCGCTCGCAAAATGCTGCGCTCCCGTGGGGGGCGTCACAATCGGCGACCCGTTCTCGACCCCGGTCACCGTGCACGTCGGCACATCGGAACCGCTCAGGATGGCCGCCCAGTAGTCGGTGGCCGCCTTACCGTTGTCGCCGAAGACTCCCGGCCAGGACGCGCTCGCTGTCGACCCGTCGGTCACAGAGGCTCCGGCAAGCACCGCGGTGCCGGTGAGCGTCGGCGCGCCAGCGGGCACCCCCACTCCACTGGCCTGGTTCCAGGTCGCGAGAGAGTTCGGCGCGCTGTTGCGGGCGCTCACCGAGAACCCGACCGAACTGCCGTTCGCGAACAACGCCGCGGTGATGTTGGCGGAGTACGAGGTACCGACCGGATCGGAGGTATCGACACTGAGGTTCTGCACAACGTCGCCAACCGTGACCACGTACTTTTCGATGGGACTTCCTGCGTTATCTGCAGGCTTCGTCCAGGTCACCCTCAGCCCTTGATCGAGCGGGGTCCAGGCGAGGTTGCCTGGCGGGGGCGGGATGACATCCGACCAGATCTGGCCGGCCAAGGCTGTCGAGGTTGAGGGTCCGATCGCATTCACCGCAATCACCCCGAGCCGCACGGCATAACCCGGGCCATTGCCCTGGGTCGCGAGAGCACAGTTGACACTCGAGGCGCACGAGGTAACGCTCAGCAGAGCATCGGTCGCCACCGAGGTCATCGTGACGTCGTAACGAGTGATCGGTGAGTTGTTAAACTGGCCCGGAACCCACGACGCCTTGAGCACGTGATCGCCGAACTCGGTCACGGTGACCCCGGTCACGGGGTCGGGAACGTCTTGAACCGAGATCGTGGTCGAGCCCCAAACGTAGCGATCGGGGTCGTGGGTCGCGTCGGCGACTTCGTACTGCAGTCGGACATCTGACGGAAGCGCGGCGGCGCTCACTGTGACGGTAAGTCGCGACTTATCGGCGCTCGGCACGACAGTCACGCCGTCGGGCAGCGAGGCGCCGTCGAGGCCGCGGATGTCGACGACTTGGAGAGGAGTCCCGGGGAACGGGTTGTTCGCCTCGTCATTGGAGAGGACGTCGATCGTGGTCGTCGTTCCGCGTGGGGTGACTGCTACGTCAGCAACGGGCTTCACTAGGGGCAACGTCGACGGCACGACCTGCAACTTGATGCGCCCGGCACGCCCGTCGTTGAGTGCGTCTCGCACGGCGAGGGTGATATCGGTCGTCGTGCCCTTGGGTGCGTTTTCGGCGGCGCGAATCACGAGACGTTGTCCGTTGAGCTCGAAGGTAAAGCCTTCGGGCAGAGGCTCGAGCACGGTGTATGCGAGCTCGTCGACGTCGTCGTACGGGTAGTTGGTCAGCTTGACGAGGTCGAGCTCTTTCTCTTGACCCGGTTCGAAGTCGACGACACCACCGATGAAGACCGGCGGCTGGTTGTCGCGCGGTTTGACGTCGATGGGCAGGGTGAGGATGGCGGTTCGCCCGTTCGGGTCGGCGGCGCTGGACCCGTCGGTTACTTCGAACGTGATCGACGCGGGGCCGAAGTACTGGTCAGCAGAGGTGTACACCAGGGTGTCGCCATCGACGACGAGACTGTCGCCGTTCGCGTGGGTCGCGCGCACAGTGCTGGAGTCGGTGAGCCGTACGCCGCGTCCGCGCAGCGTCACGACGTAGGCGTTCAGATCGATGGTCAGCGTGGACTCGCTCGCGACAGTGAGGAGCGGTGCCTTTCGGTTGATCTGCGGCAGCGCGTCGTCGTAGCCGGGTACCCAAATGAATGCGTAGGAACGGATCGTGTCGTCGTCGGGGTGTGATACCGAGAAGGGGATGATCTGGCTCTTGTCGCCGATCGTCACCCGAACGTTTTTGTTCGGCAGCAGTTGGGCCGTCGTGGCGAATCCGGGCAACAGGGCGACGCCGAGGGCGGAGACCGGCCCATCAGCGAAGAACACGTTGTCGAGCACGTTCACGTCGACGGTCGCGCGGTCAATGACGTCGCTCGCGGTCAGGACGCTGTCTTCGGCCAGCGGATACGAGAGCGGCGCATTGGGATCGACTTCGACGTTGATGAAGTTCTGACTCGTGCCGCCGTACTCGTTTTGAATGGTGTAAATCACCGAGTAACTGCCTGGCGAACTGGGCGGGGTGATATCGACGACCGAGTCGTTGACGATCGTCGCCGTCGTGCCTGTCGAACGAGGATCGACCGAGATGATTCGCAGCGGGCTACCGTCGGGGTCGGAATCGTTGGCGAGAGCCTGAACGCTGACGGTGCGATTGGGGCGCACCGAGACGGCATCCCCGTTGGCGACGGGGTTTCGAGCGCCATCCAGACGCGGGCTGATGCCGACCCGCACAATGCCCTCCGCGCGCGCGCCGAGGGTGTCGACGATCGCGTAGGTGAACTGATCGGTTCCCGATGAGTAGTCGCCGGCCTCGTATTCGATGTAGGTCGGGCCGCTACTCAGCACGATTCCCTTGTCGGGGTTGCTGGTGATGCCAATCAACTGCACCGAGTCGCCGTCGGGATCGACGCCAGTAAGCGGGATCTGGATGCGAATGGTTTCGCCCGCGAGCACGCGCGCGGTGACCTGCCGGGGCACCGGAGCACTGTTCGTTGCCGGGTTTTGTTCTCGAACCGAAATCGTGACGCGGGCTTCTGAGTGCTGGCCATCGGGTCCCGCGACGCTGTACGCCGCCACGTAGTTGCCGGCGACTTCGGGAGCGAGGTAGCGGAGGCGGTCTCCGGCGACGAACAGCAAGCCGGCACCCTCGGGCAGAGGCTCGGCCAGGGTGGGAAGCAGCATGATCGGCTTGCCCTCGGGCTGCTCATCATTGGCCAGAACCGGGATGTCGACGACATCCCCGACGCGAACTGTCGCCGTATCGTCGACAGCAATCGGGGGTTGCAACTGGGCGGGGTCAGGAATCTCCACCACGGTGATGGTGCCCTCGGCGTCGGCGAGACCGTTGCTGATGCGGTAGTTGAGCGTTACCGGTTGCCCGTCGAGCGGGGCCGTCAGCGTTACCCGAATCTGCCGCTGATCGAGCACCTCGGCGCGCACCGCACGATTGTTTGCCGGGTTCGTGACACCGGTGACAACAAGCACGCCACCCGCGGGGTCGATATCGGTAGTCGTGGGATCGATGACGTCGCTCGAGAGGGTGGTCACGAACACCGTGCGCGGCACCGTGATGGGTCGGGTATTGGCATCCGGCGGCGCCGAAACATCGATACGAACCAGGCCCGTCGCGGTCTGGTCGCCGTCGGTGACCGTGAATTCGACGTAGTGGGTGCGTACTTCGTCGCTGGAGAAGGTGAAAGTTCCGGCCTCAAAGCTCGGACTGACCGTGGATCCGGCGCGTGCCGGAACAGCGTTGAGGCGCAACAGCCCGTTTCCGCCGGTCACGTGCAACATCGGTCGGACTGTGATCTCCTGGCCGGCGGTCGCGATGGCGACCCAGGGTTGGATCAGGATCGGAAGCTGACCGGCAGGGCTCACCCCGATCGTGAGGCTGCCTGTGGCATCCGCCTGTCCGTCGGTCACTGTCAGCGTGACCGACTTGAGGTCTCCACCCTGCCCGGAGTCGGCGAAGACGACCACACCATCCGGCTTGTAGCTCACCTGATCGGGTGAGGCGGTCGTCGCGGACGTCAGATAGAAGGCGTCGCCATCGGGGTCGACCCAGTCGCTGAGAACCTGGGTGCTCACCCGGCCGCCCGCTGCGACCTCCGCGCGGGTCGAGCGCATCTGACGGGGCGGCGAGTTCTCGGTCTCGGTACGGATCGAAACGACCACACTCGCGGTAGCTACCCCGCCGCGGCCGTCGGAGATCGTGTAGCGGAAGCCGATTGTGCCCGACGCTCCGGGTTGCAGCGTGAGTTGAATCTGCTGGTTGCGTGTCACGAGGTCGAGGCGCCCGATGCTTTCGTCGATCGGGTCGACCTGGTCGATCA
>JBDTNW010000100.1:0-6000 GCA_039933575.1 Pseudolysinimonas sp.
GCCGAAGATTCTGCTGGATCTGGGTCGCGAGAAAATCGGTCACACGCAACCTCGACGTATCGCCGCACGGAGCGTCGCGGCGCGCATTGCCGAAGAGCTGGGCGTCGAACTCGGCGGACTCGTCGGCTACCAGGTGCGGTTCGACGACAGGTCTGCACGCAACACGGTCGTCAAGGTGATGACCGACGGTGTGCTGCTCGCCGAATTGCAGCGCGACCGCAACCTGACGCGCTACGACACGATCATCATCGACGAGGCGCATGAGCGCTCCCTCACGATCGACTTCCTGCTCGGGTATCTCGCCCAACTGCTCCCGCGTCGTCCCGAACTGAAGTTGGTGATCACCTCAGCCACGATCGACCCCGAGTCGTTCGCTCGCCACTTCGCCGCTGCCGACGGCACCCCCGCCCCGATCATCGAGGTGAGTGGGCGCACCTTCCCGGTCGAGATCCGGTACCGACCCCTGGTCAGCGAGCGGATGGATGACGAGGAGGGCGAACCCGTCGAAGACCTCGACATCCTCGGCGGGATCGGCGCCGCGCTCGACGAACTCGAACGCGAAGCGGCCGGCGACGTGCTGGTGTTCCTGTCGGGTGAGGCTGAGATCCGCGACGCCCAGGATGCCCTCTCCTCCCGGCCGCACACCGAAGTCGTCCCGTTGTATGGGCGCTTGACTGCCGCCGAGCAGCATCGCGTCTTCGACACCAAACGGGCTCCCGGCATCCGTCGTCGGATCGTGCTCGCCACCAACGTCGCCGAGACGAGCCTCACGGTGCCGGGGATCAAATACGTGGTGGATGCCGGCTCGGCCCGCATCTCGCGCTACAGCCCGCGCTCGAAGGTGCAACGCCTTCCAATCGAGGCGATCAGTCAGGCGTCGGCGAACCAACGGGCAGGTCGTGCCGGGCGCACGAGTGACGGGATCGCGATCCGGCTGTACTCGGAAGACGACTACACGCGGCGGGCGGCGTTCACCGATCCCGAGATTTTGCGCACCGACCTGGCCGCGGTCATCCTGCAGATGATGGCGCTCGGGCTGGGTGAAATCGAGGCTTTTCCATTCCTGCAACCGCCCGATAAGCGTGGAGTGCGCGACGGTCTCGACCTGCTCGCCGAACTCGGCGCCGTCGAGGGCGGTCGGCTGACCAACACCGGCCGGATGCTGACGCAGCTTCCGGTCGACGTGCGGTTCGCTCGCATGCTCGTCGAGGCCAAACGCAACGGTGTCGTGCGCGAGGTCGGCGCGATCGTCGCCGGGCTGTCGATCCAAGATCCGCGTGAGCGCCCGCTCGAGAAACGCGGTCACGCCGACCAGTTGCACGCCCGCTTCGTCGACCCTACGAGCGACTTCATCACCCTGCTCAACCTCTGGAATCACCTCGAGAAGGAGCAGAAGGATCGCAGTGGCAGCGCGTTCCGCCGGATGTGCAAGGCCGAATATCTCAACTACCTTCGGGTGCGGGAATGGCAGGACCTGTACAGGCAGATCGTCCGCGCAGCGAAACCCTTGGGGATCGTGCCGGGTGAACAGTCGACCGATGCCGACGGCATCCATCGATCGCTGCTGGCCGGACTCCTCAGCAGGCTCGGGATGCGCGACAGGGAGAAGCGGGACTACCTCGGCGCGCGCGGGCAGCGGTTCATCGTGTTCCCCGGATCGGCGCTGGCGAAGAAGACACCCGAGTTCGTGATGGCAGCAGAACTCGTCGAGACCTCCCGGCTGTTCGCCCGCACGGCGGCGGCGATCGACCCGGTCTGGGCCGAGAAGATCGCCGGTGACTTGGCGAAGCGCTCGTACTCCGAACCGCACTGGGAGAAGAAGCAGGGCTCGGCCGTCGCCTACGAACGTCTGACCCTGTTCGGGCTGACGATCGTCGCGCGCCGCAAAGTGCAGTTGGGCCGAATCGACCCGGTCGAGGCGCGCGAGCTGTTCCTGCGGCACGCTCTGATCGAGGGCGACTGGCCCTTCTCAATCGCGAAGAACGGACTCTACGACTTCGATCGCGCGAACCGGGCGCTACGAGCCGAGCTCGGCGAGGTCGAAGAGCGCACCCGGCGCCGCGACATCCTGGTCGACGACGAAGCGGTGGTCGAGTTCTACGACGCCCGCATCCCGAAACCGATCACCGACGTGCGTGGATTCGAGCGCTGGTGGAAAGACGCGCGCGCGACGGCCCCGACCTTGCTGACGATGACGCGAGCCGACCTTCTCGACGAAGACAACGCAGTGGATGTCGACGCCTTCCCCGATCGGTTGGGCGACTATGCCTTGCGGTACCGGTTCGAACCCGGCGCCCCCGACGACGGTGTAACGGTAGAACTCCCCCTCGAACGTCTGAGTACGGTCGACGGCACCGCGTTCGAGTGGCTCGTCCCGGGGCTTCGTGAAGAACTGATCACCGCGCTGCTGCGAGCGCTGCCGAAGGCGATCCGCAAGTCGGTGGTTCCGGCCGGGGATTGGGCGCGCAAACTGCTGCCCACCCTCGACCCGACCGCTCCCCTGCTCGAGAACCTTTCGGCGGCGATCCGCGCGGCAACCCACACCCCGGTTGCGCCGTCCGACTTCGAACTCGACCGAGTGCCCGCGAACCTGCGGATGACATACGCCGCGGTCGACGGACGTGGGCGTCAGGTCGGCACCTCGAAACATCTTTCCGAGCTACGGCTGCGGTTCGCCGAGAAAGCCCGCGAGCGGGTGGCGGTCGTCGTCGCGACACCGGGCCGCGAACTCGAACGCTCGGGGCTCACCGCCTGGGACTTCGGCGAACTCGCGACAATGGTCGAGTCAGGCGGGGTACGCGGGTATCCCGCGCTCGTCGATGAGGGCCGCACGGCGGGAATCCGCGTCTTCGCGACCGAGTCCGAGGCCCAGCGTGCGCATCCGCTCGGCATCCGACGCCTCCTCGCCCTCGCGCTGCCGAGCCCGGCCGGGTACGTGCGCGACCACCTCACGGGCCCCGAGAAGCTGGCGTTGGCCGCGAGCCCCTATCCGTCGGCGGCCGCACTGCTCGACGACGCTCTGCTCGCGACGATCGCCGATCTCGCCGGTGACCGGGCGCCCCGCTCTCGACCCGACTTTGAAACCCTGCGCGACAACATCTCGAGCTCGCTCGTCGACGCGATGTTCGACACCGTCTCCCTCGCTACGCGCGTGCTCACCGAGGCCCGCGAAGTCGACCGCGCGATTTCGGCGGCCTCATCGCTCGCCTTCCTCGGACCACTCGGCGATGCCCGCGCCCAACTCGACGCGCTCGTGCATCCGGGTTTCATCGCCACGACCGGAACCACTCGATTGCGGCGCGTGCCCGTCTACCTCGCAGGGCTGCTCCACCGCATCGCGCGACTCACCGACAACCCCGGCCGAGACCGCACCTGGCAGACCGAGGTGGAGCAGGCGATGGCGCTCTACGAGGAATCCGGCGGCACACTGCCGCTGGCACCCGACACTCACCCCCGTCTGGTCGAGGTGAGGTGGATGCTGGAGGAGTTACGGCTGTCCCTCTTTGCCCAACACCTGGGGGCGGCGGGGCCGGTGTCCGTGCAACGGGTGCGGAAAGCGCTCAGTTAGGTACCGAACCGCCGACTCAGCGCGGATCGCGGTAAGCCCTGTCGAGGAGTGCGTCGGGGACGGCGATCGGGGCGGGCACCGCGAACATCGCAAGCCCCTCAAAGAATTGGGTTGGCGACATAATCTCCTCGACGAGGTGGTAGTGACCGCTCTCCAAGTAGTCATCCCACAACACCACGGTCGGCTCGGTCACTGCCTTCAGGACCTCGAGAAAACTCGCTACGCGGTACCGGCCGCCGATCAGAACCAGGGGCGGCGGGGCGACGTCGAGCCCGGCGGCGACGTATCGGCGTCCGGTCGCGACAACGTCGTGATCTCCGACCGGGTAGCCCTCATCGGAAATCTGATCGACGGCCACCAGGCGACTCTCGAATCGCGCGCGGTGACCCTGCGCATCCGCCACCATCTCGAGCGCGTCGAGCAGATCGGCATCGAAGTCGACACTCGCGATTCGTCGCACCCCGGCGGCGAGCGCGATCAAGGTGCTGCTCCCCGCTCCGAATTCGAGGAACTGTTCGGCGGCGGCCAAGTAGTCAGCGAGCGCCGCCCGTGGAATCGGCGGCATCGCGCCATGCTCGCCGAGGCCAAAAGGAAGGTCGACATGCCGATCACCGGCGCGGAAGCACGACACTCCCGGCTCGTGGACGAGCAGCTCGGCACGGGTGTCGAAATCGGTGTACTTTCGGTACTCGCCCGAGAGCATCCACGTCGCGTGGGCTACCCCCACTCCAATCGGAGTCGCGGGCCGCGGCCGAAGCTGCTCGCCGGACTCCTGCGCACCCTGCCGCACAAACACGCGATCGTTGTCCCGCCGCAGGTCGAAACGCCGGCGTCGTTGTGGAGGCACGACGAGACCGCTGAACGGATCGACGTCGGAGACAAACGTCAGACGATCGACAGAATCCGCCGCGAAGGCGATCCCGCCCGCGTAGTCGAGTTCTCGGTCATAGAGAGCGCTGCCCGCGTGCCAGGGCGCTCCCACCCGCCACCCGTCAGAGCCACGCTCCGCCACGCGGTAGCGAAGCCCGGGGATGGCCGTCTCACCTGCTCGGGGACGATGCCGCTCCGACCAAGCGACCGCCGTGCGGCCAGCGACATCCTGCTGTACGTCGTGCACCCAGGGCACCCAGTCCCCGCCAGGTTCAACCACGACGTCGAGTTCGGTGAACGGATCCCACGGCGTCGGGTCGTCGATTGCCCGCAGCTGCGTCCCGTCAATTCGCCGCCATGCCCCCGCAGCCAACTCGGCGACGACGATGCCGTTGCGGTAGGAGAGCGGATGGTCGTTGACGAGTGCCACGAGCG
This sequence comes from Pseudolysinimonas sp., assembly GCA_039933575.1. Classification (GTDB taxonomy): domain Bacteria; phylum Actinomycetota; class Actinomycetes; order Actinomycetales; family Microbacteriaceae; genus Pseudolysinimonas_A. Next base: position 4,874 of record JBDTNW010000100.1, read on the forward strand.
CCGATCCCGCGATCTGCCGCGTCACCAGGTAGGGCCGGCCTCCCGACCCGCCGAGGGCGTTCGGGTCGCCGTCGGCAGGAGCCCCCGGGACGGCGAGAAACGGTTCGGAGACCTCGAGAGTCACGGGATCGAGCCAGAGTCCGGTCGGATTCCAGTTAATCGAGCGGGTCAGGATGAGGAGCCGTCCGGAAGGATCACCGACTTCGAGCAGATGGGCATAGGTGGCAGGTGCAGAGAGCGTCACCGTGGTCCTGAGACCCTCGCGGATCCCGCCCGGTCCGATCTGGAGTCGCGCCACCCCGAGTGTGGAGTCATTGCCATGCCCGGTGAATGCGGCAATGAAGTCGTTGCCGCCGAGATGGGCGATTCCGGGGGCATCATGGTCATCGAGCCGATACCCCTGATGCAACACCAGCACCTGCCTCGACCCGTCCGGCCGGGCCAGCAAGACCGCGAGTTGCCCCACGCCGCCACCTGCATCGCGAACCACGCCAGTCAAGTGACCGAACGACCCCGAAAAGGTCGACCGACCCGACACCCAGGTCCAGGCGATCGCCCGATCGTCGTCGTCCTGATCACCATCCGGCGCGACCGGATCTCCAGACTCGACATGCTCACCGATGGTGTGAGCCTAACGCCGGCCGACTGCCCTGCCGCCACGTAGCGAGCCTCGGGGGGAGGAAGATGCTGAGGGTCAGCGGTACCGGCGCCCCTCGTCGCGGCGGAACAGCATCAGAGCCACCGCGAGGGCGACGACGGTCCAGGCGAGCAACCCGAGCCACACCCACGGCTCGAGTGCACCGCCTTGAACTGCCCAGATCACCAGTTCCCGCGCCTCACGTGACGGCAGGAACTTCGAGAGCGTGTCGAGCCAGTTGGCGAACATGCTGGGCGGCAGGAAGAGTCCACCACCGAAGGCGAGGCCGAACATGACCACCTGCACGACCGCAATCGCGGCTTTCGACGGGAGGCTGTAGCCGATCGCCAGTCCGATGAAGGCGAAAGGCAGACTCGCGACGATCAGCGCACCGAACCCGCCGAGCAGCCCCCATGGGGTCGCCTCGGCCTTGGTGAGCAAGGCTCCGAGCACCACCACTGGCACCATCGCGCCGATCGCAAAAACGCCC
>JBDTNW010000101.1:0-5986 GCA_039933575.1 Pseudolysinimonas sp.
TCGGGGTCGTTATGTAGAAGCTCTTGCTCGTGCTCTCGGCCTGGTCAGACATCGTGATCGAGCCTAGCTTTCGGAATCTCTTGTTACTTGGCAGCGCTCTTGGTCTTGAGCGCGGCGTCATACAGGTCGTTTGTCGAGAGTCCTGTTGCGTTGGCGACATCCGCAGCGGCTTCTTTCAGACGGATGCCACCCGCAGCTAGCGAGAGGACCGTCGCGACGGCGGCGGGGAGGTCTACGGTCGCGGTTGTTGCGGGTGCTCCGTCGACGACGATGACAATCTCGCCCCTTGTTCCTTCTCCGAACTTCTCGGCGAGCTCTTCGAGGGTTCCGCGGGCGATCTCTTCATAGAGTTTCGTCAGTTCGCGGCAGACGGCTGCCTGACGGGTGGGACCGAATGCCGTCGCCAAGTCTTTGAGAGAATCGGCGAGGCGGTGCGGGGATTCGAAGAAGACCAGAGTCCGCGCCTCGGTCGCGAGCGGGCGGAGGGCGGCGACCCGGGCCTTGCGCGGCAGGAAACCCTCGAAGGCGAAGCGGTCGGTCGGCAGGCCGCTCAGCGCGAGGGCGGTCAGCACGGCGCTCGGACCAGGCAGGGCTGTCACCGTCACCCCGGCGGCAATCGCGGCGAGAACCAGCGCGTAGCCGGGGTCGCTCACGGTGGGCATGCCGGCATCCGACAGCACCAAAATGTCGTCGGTGCGCGCCAGTTCGACCAGTTCGGCGGCCTTCTGGCGTTCGTTGTGCTCGTGCAACGCGACCAGCCGCGGTCGGTTCTCGATGCCGAGCCCGCGCAGCAACTGAACTGTCACCCGGGTGTCTTCGGCGGCGATCATCGACACCCGCTCGAGCGTTTCGACCAGACGCCGGGATGCATCGCCGAGGTTGCCGATCGGGGTCGCCCCCAAGATGATCACCTCCCCATTGTTCCGCGCTTACGATCGAGACCATGACCGTCGACGGCTCCGCTGCCGGCTACGACCTCCCCGGATCCCGACTCGACGACTGGTGGGAACGGATGCTCGCCCGCCGGGGGATGCGCACCGCGTGGACGTGGGGCGGGCCGGCAGTCGTGCTTGGCGTGGCAGCGGCGACTCGACTGGTCAACCTCGGGCATCCCGACAGCCTCGTCTTCGACGAGACCTACTACGTGAAAGATGCGTACACGCTGTCGCAGCTCGGTTACGAAGGCAGTTGGCCGAAGGATGCCAACGCCGGCTTCAACTCGGGCATCGTCAGCAACTATCTGCCGAGCGCCTCATTCGTCGTGCATCCGCCGGTGGGCAAGTGGATCATCGCCGCGGGCATGGCCGTGTTCGGGGCTAACAACAGTTTCGGATGGCGCATCAGCGTCGCGATCGTCGGCATACTGCTGGTTGCGCTCACGATGGCGATCGCGCACGGGCTGTTCAAGCGACCGCTGCTGACCGTTATCGCCGGTGGGCTGCTCGCGATCGACGGCAACGCGATCGTGATGAGTCGGGTGTCGCTCCTCGACGGGATGCTGGCATTCTTCGCCCTGCTCGGTTTCGGCGCGATTCTGCTCGACCGGGAGTTCGCGAAACGTCGACTCAACCGCTGGGTCGTGCGCCACGGCACTTCCGGGTGGGGTCCGGCCCTGTTCTGGCGGCCCTGGCTGCTCGCCGCCGCGGTCGCCTTCGGGCTGGCTTCGGGCGTCAAGTGGAGCGGCTTCTACTTTCTTGCGATCCTCGGAATCTACGTCGTGGTCAGCGAACTGATTCTGCGCAAACAGGCTGGGATCGAGTTCTGGGCTACAGGGGCCTTGCTCAAGCAAGCGCCGGTCACATTTGTGCTGCTCGTGCCGCTCGCCGCGATCACCTATCTGCTGCCCTGGTGGAGCTGGTTCGCGGGTGACGGCGGCTACCACCGGCACTGGATTGAGAACGAAGGCGGCACCGCCTGGACCGGGCTCTTGTCGTGGGTGCCGTACGACTTCCAAAACTGGTGGCACTTCGAAGCCAACGTCTACAACTACAACATCAACGAGCATTCCCCCCACGCCTATCAATCGAACCCGCTCACTTGGCTGTTCTTGGTGCGACCGACGAGCATGTACTGGTCAAGCGCCGGCGGCACGGTGCAGACGATTCTCGACCTCGCGAATCCGTTCATCTGGTGGGCATCGACGGCGGCCGCGTTCTTCCTGGTGGTGCGCGTGGTGCGCGGCCTGATCGCGCGGCGGAAAGTCTGGGTGGAGGCCACCATCCTGACCGGGTTGGCTGCCGGCTACCTGCCCTGGCTGCTCTACCTGAACCGCACGATCTTTACCTTCTACACAATCGCATTCGAGCCGTACCTGATCCTCGCGCTGACCGCGGCGATCGGATTTCTGCTCGGCACCGCGGCGGATCCGGAGTCCCGGCGCACGGTCAGCATCCGGGTGGTCGGAATCTTCCTAGGCGTCTGCGTTGTCGTGAGTGCGTTCTTCCTGCCGATCTGGACGGCGATGCCGATTCCCGACCTCTTCTTCCGGCTGCATCTTTGGCTGCCGACGTGGCTCTGACGGCCGTCTAGGGATGTAACTCATTCGTAACACATGGGGAACGCTCGACTAGTAGTATTTGTGCACCAGTGGGGGTTGGATCAACCCGAGAAGGCCCGCTCACATGCGTAAAGTTTCACGCTTCGCCGCGATTACGGCAGCCGTCGCGCTGCTGACCGGTGGCATCCTCGCCGGGGGAACTCTCTCGGCCAATGCCGACAACGGCCTCGAGTTTACGACGACTACTGTCACCTGGACCGGCACCCCGTTCGCCGTATCGGGCATGGCCGACGGCGCGAACACTGGCGGTGTTGAGATCCACCTCGGGGCCGATGAGACGGGCGGGCTCCTCTGCTCGGTTGTGTACTCCGACCCCTGGACCTGCAACCTCTCCTTTGCGCCCGGCACCTACACGATCACCGCGTACCAAGCCCCGGGTCTCGGCGTGGCGCGGACCGACACCGAGGTGCTGACCGTCGTCCCGCCCCAACCGACGTACACCAGCGGTGACCCCTACAACGTGACGTCGGGCGACACCGCGACCTTCAGCGGGGTGACTACGGCGCCGGATGCGACGGTCTGGGTCGACGTTCCCTCGGTCGGCAGCTGCACCATCGGCCCCTTCCCGACCCCCGGCACCGCGTGGAGCTGCGGCTTTCCGGTGTCAGCCGCCCCCGGCGACTGGGCAGGCGCCTACTACCAGGTGTCCGGCGGCGTCGAGAGTACGCACGGCAGCTTTACCTTCCACGTCGATGCGCCCCCCGCGTCTGCCGTTCAATGGGACCCGTCGTTCGATGGAGCCGCCTTCACCTGGGCGGCGTCACCTCCGAATCAGTTCTCGGGCACCACGACCGACCTGAATTACACCGATCAGGTCGAGGTCTACGACGGCGCGACGCTGCTGTGCACCGACTTCAGTTCGTTCGTCAGCGACGGCACCTGGTTCTGCGAACCGGCGACCGCGCTCGATCCGGGCAGCTACTCGCTCACTGTCGTGCAGGCGGGCGAATCCGACGTCACGAACTTCGAGGTGCACATCCCCGCGCCCCAGGTCGACCAGGCGGCGCTCGTCATCGCACCCGGTGACGATGCCGATTACACCGGTACGACGACCTACCCGGACGTGCAGGTCGAGGTGTATGTCTCGCAGGGCGGCGCGTTCGTGCAGAGCTGCGTGACCACCGACCCCATCGCGGCGCCGGGCGACCCGTGGGAGTGCCCGATCCTCGGCCTGCCTACCGGGCACTACGACGTGGGCATCTCGCAGATCGTCGGCGGAACGGCTCACGGCGACGGGATCGTCGACACCCTCGATGTCGGAGTCCCGTTCGCGGTCACCTCGCCGGTCGCCGAAGACGTGCTGATCGCGAATACCGACGACTCGTTGACAATCACCGGGACGGCGACCCCATCTACCACGGTTGACGTCCACTACGACGGAGAAGGGACGGCCTGCTCGAACGTCGCCGTCGGCGCGGACGGCACCTGGACCTGTCTGGGCACGATCCCCCCGGGACCCCATTCCGTCTTCGTCTACGACGGGGTGACTGCCAGCCCGAACGTCTTCTTCGAGATCATCCTGCCTGCCCCCGTCCTGTCGGGTCCGGGGACCTTCACCGCAGGTTCCGGGGTGACGCCGTTCACGGGCGCCACGACCTACCCCGGCGCCTCGACGCGGGTGACGCTTTACCAGAACGGTGACGGGCTCGGGCCCGAGGTCGCGACCGCGGAATGCCCCGACGACGCCGGCACCTTCAGCTGCGACGTCGACCTCACCGGCTTGACGGACGACAACTACGTCGTGCGCGTCGAGCACTTCTTGCCCGAGGACGACGGCGTTGGCAGCAACTACTCCGAGTCGTACATCGGGCTCGATCCGGGAACGCTCACCTGCAGCTACGGCCCGGCATCGGCGACGATCACCGGCGGACCGTCGATTTACCTCCTGACTCCGTGGGCTGGTCAGGACGAGGGTGGCCCGTACTACCTCGCGCCGAACATCCCGTGCGGCGGCAACTCGGGCAATACCTTCCCCGCGGGCACCGGCTTCTACGACCAGTTCCTCGCCCGCTGCTCGACGACCTGCGCGCTCACCGGGCTCGCACCCGGCGCCTACGAGGTGTACGCGAGCCTGGGTGACGAAAGCTCGTACGACTACGTCTTCACGGTGCCGAACACCCCGTCGATCGGCACCGCGGTGAGCACCGGCTCGACCGTCGCGATGCGCGGCTCCGGTACGGCGGGCGACCGCATCCGCGTCGTCAACAACGCGAGCAGCCAGCTGTGCTCGACGACCGTCGCGCTGAGCGGCGCGTGGGCGTGCTCGTTCACCTCGACCTCGTCGGTCGTGGCTCGCGCTCTCGACATCGACGCCGCATCCGGCGCCATCTCGGCCTACTCCGCGAGCAAGAGCATCACGATCGTTGGGCCCGCATCGGTCGTGACTCCCAACGTTCTCGAGGAATGGCTGCTGACGTTCGACGGAGACCTGAGCAAACTCAAACCCGGTGATCACTTCTCGATTACCTTGGCGGGCATCCCGGCCGGGTGGACGGTGCAACTGATCATGCACTCCGATCCCTACCTCCTCGGAAGCGCCGTGGCGACGGGGGCTCCGATGACTCTCGACCTGGTCGTCCCGAAGAACATTGACGGCGGCAAGCACACCCTTCAAGTGGTGGCAACGACTCCGCTGGGCACGAACTACTTCAAGAATCTGGATGCCACCGTCATCGCGACCGATGCCACCGACGGAGCAACTCCCGCACCCACCGATCCGGGTGACGACAGTGGTTCAGGTAACCAGAACAGTGGTGGGGATCGTTCCCAGCCGGGTGGCGCGTCTGCGTTGACCGGTTCGATTGCGACGATCGCGGATATTGCACGTAACCCGATCACGGTCGCGTTCGCGAGCATCCTCGCCCTGGCCCTGCTGCTGCTGGTAGCTCTGCCGACCGAGTTGCTGAACTCGTCGTTGGAGTCGAACTCATCCCGTCTCGGACGTGGTTACAGCGCGATCGACCGGGCGTTGAAGCGGGCCCAAGCGTGGTTCATTAAGACCACCCGCTCCCCAGCTCTCGCTGCAGCGATCATCGTGACCGTGATCTCGATCGTCTACGGCTTCATCGACCCACGCTTCGGTTTCGACCTCGTGTCGCTACGACTTGTGCTGTCGCTCGCGATCGCGTTCTTCATCCTCAGCTACGGCGCATCCTGGCTGGCATCCCTCATCGTGCGCCGGTTCTGGGGAGCAATCCCCGTCATCCAACTGCAACCGACCATCATCCTGTTCGCAATCGTCGGGGTGATCGTCGCCCGCATCCTGGAGTTCTCACCCGGCTTCCTGATCGGCATCGCGATCGGCCTTGAAGTGCTCAACGCCAGCCGCAAGATCGCGGCACGAGCCGTGATGGTGCAACTCGGTGTCATCGCAGCCCTGTCCCTGATCGCGTGGATCATCTACTCCCTGTTCACCCCCGGCAACGACTT
>JBDTNW010000102.1:0-5966 GCA_039933575.1 Pseudolysinimonas sp.
CGGGGCACCACGGTTCCGATGTCGCGGTTGCGCAAGGTCGTCGCGGAACGCGCCGTCGTCTCGATGACGTCGATGGCTCAGCTCACGACCGTCGTCGAGGTCGATGTGACGAAGGTTGCGAACTACCGCGACGAGGTCAAGGCGGCATTCCAGGCCAAGACCGGCCAGAAGCTGACCTTCCTACCGTTCTTTGTGTTGGCGGCATCGGAAGCGCTGAAGGCGTTCCCGATCATCAACGCCACGGTCGACGGCGACACGATCGTTTACCCCGACCACGAGAACGTGAGCATCGCGGTCGACACCGAACGCGGCCTCCTCACCCCTGTCGTGCGCAACGCGAGCGACCTCAACTTGGCTCAGCTCGCCGTCGAGATCGCCGACAAGGCCGATCGCACTCGCAACAACAAGCTGACGCCGGATGAACTCTCCGGCGGCACGTTCACGGTGACCAACACCGGGTCACGTGGTGCACTGTTCGACACCCCGATCGTGTTCTTGCCGCAGTCGGCCATCCTCGGAACCGGCATCGTCGCGAAGAAGCCGGTCGTCGTCACCGACGACGGACTCGACGCGATCGCGATCCGCTCGATGGTCTACCTCGCACTGTCGTACGACCACCGCATCGTCGACGGCGCCGACGCCGCCCGCTTCCTCGGCGCGGTCAAGGCCCGCCTCGAAAGCGGCGACTTCGCGAGCGTCCTCGGAATTTAGTCCCACCCTTATCCATCACTCGAAGCCCCCGGCACTACGGCGTGCGGGGGCTTCGTGATGTAGTCACGGATGCGCCATCCATCGGCGGTGCGCATCATCAGGATCGACGCGGGATCGCTGCCATCAGGTAGGTCGATGAGCACCGAATCCCCAAGTTCCTCGATGAGCGTGAGATTGCCCGCGAGGATGCCATCACCGGGATATTCACCGCCTGCCTCAATCGTCTGGATCAGGTCTCGATCGGCGCCCAGTCCCGACGAACCCTGCTGGTCGACGTCGTCGAGGCACAGCAGCGAGAGGTCTCGGATGCACCGCTGCCGCAGATCGAGCAGCAGAGGCGCCGCGTCGAGCGGGTCGTCGGGAAGTTCGGGCATCGAGACCGGCGGCGAGGCGGATGGGGTAGCCGCCGGATTCGCCTGCACAGGTGCAGCCGACCCGCCTGGCACGACGGTGAGAGCAATCATCAGCACAACAGCGCCAACCGCGACTCCGAGCACGATTCTGCGCCGTCGCTGATCCCAACCCGCCCAGATGACGTGCATGCGCGCCCACACAGCTTCGACATTCCCGCGCAGGCTGTCTGGGATCAGATTCACGAGCCACGTGGGTAGGGCGGCGGGTCGCGCAACCTCCGGCTCGACCGGCTCGATCATGCCAATGAGCCGCGGCACGACCGCTGACTCCTCGTCGGCATCGAACCGGATCTCGCTCGCTGCCGCGAGATCGAACAGGGCTGCCGCGATCGACGTCGGGGACGCATCCCCGAGTCCGGCAGCGAGACGACGTGCGGCATCCGCTCGCGGTCCGGTGACCCGGGTCAGCACGAGAGCCACCAGATCGCGCAACGCCGAGCGGTCAGAGAGAACCCCGGCAACGGTCTCCAGCACGACCTCAGGCAAACCGGCCGCGAAAAGCGCCGCGCGACCGAACCCGACCAGCGTGGGCGCTCCGTCATCCCGAAAGCAGACCGAACCGAGCGACAGCGCCGCGTGCGCAACTCCAACCGAGTGGATGCGGTCGAGGGTCGCCGCAATCGGCGCCAGGATCGTGACGGCCTCTCCGGCATCCAGTCCCGCTCGTCTCTCGAGGAGGTCGGCCAAAGACCCCGGTCGCAGCCGCTCAAGGACGAGTACCGCCTCGTCTTCGTCAAGCCCGACATCTTCGAGGGTCACGACGTGATCCCCGGCCGCGCGGGTGAGCGCCTCGAGTTCGACCCGCACTCGCTCGTCGTCGGTGCCGCTGATCTTCAGCACGGCGGTGCGGTCGCCGGCAAATCCGAGCACCAGCCGCGTGCGGTCGCCGTGGCCGATGGCGCGCAGCACCCGATACCCCGCCACCTCGGTCACCAGCCGATCGTGGCGCGCCAGCGCGCGCATCCCGATGCCTGAACGAGAAGTCGGGGAGAAGGCCCGAATCCACGCGCCGGGGAGGGTCCGGCGCAGGAGTCGACCCGCAGGTAGTCTCGAACCCGTGGTCGACTACGTCGTCACGGGGCTAAGCGCCAACTCCGTGCCGTATTCCACTGCCCTTGAGATCCAGCGTGCTCTGCACGCCGAGGTCGCTAGCGGCAGGGCGCCAGATACCGTCCTCCTTCTGGAGCACCCGTCGGTGTACACCGCGGGCAAGCGCACCGAACCTCACGAGCGGCCCACCGACGGCACCCCCGTCATCGACGCGGATCGCGGCGGCAAGATCACCTGGCACGGCCCGGGGCAACTGGTCGGCTACCCGATCGTGAAGCTGGATGATCCGATCGACGTGGTCGCCTACGTGCGGCGCCTCGAGGGAATGCTGATCGACGTGCTCGCCGAGTTCGGCATCCCGGGGGTTCGCGTCGAAGGACGCAGCGGAGTGTGGCTGGTCGACGGCAACCGTCCGGCCGGCGACAAGATCGCGGCCATCGGGATCCGGGTCGCCGAAGGCACAACCATGCACGGTTTTTCGATCAACTGCGACAACTCGTTCGACGCCTATCGCGCGATCATCGCCTGCGGAATCATGGACGCCGGAGTGACGAGCATCTCCCGTGAAACGGGCCGCGAGATCACCCCAGAGGATGTCGTCCCGCTCATCGAGCGGTACTTCCTGAAGCACCTGGCGCCTTCGTTGGCCTCAACCCGAACGGCGGTCAGCGCATGAGTGCCGAGCAAATCGGCCACGATGGCCGCAAGTTGCTGCGCCTCGAGATCCGCAATGCCGAGACCCCAATCGAGCGCAAGCCCGAGTGGATCAAGACCAAAGCGAGGATGGGCCCGGAGTACACGGCCCTCCAGCATCTCGTGAAAGACGAAGGGTTGCACACCGTCTGCCAAGAGGCCGGCTGCCCCAACATCTACGAGTGCTGGGAAGACCGCGAAGCGACCTTCCTGATCGGCGGCAGCCAATGCACCCGCCGATGCGACTTCTGCCAGATCGACACCGGCAAGCCCGCCGACTACGACAAGGATGAACCCCGCAGGGTCGCCGAGTCGGTCGTCAAGATGGGGCTTCGCTACGCGACCGTCACGGGAGTCGCCCGCGACGACCTTCCCGACGAGGGCGCCTGGCTGCACGCAGAGACCGTGCGCGCCATCCATGCCGCCAACCCCGGCACTGGGGTCGAGATTCTCGCAACCGACTTCTCGGGCAACCCGACTCTTCTCGAAGAGGTCTTCTCGTCGAGGCCCGAAGTCTTCGCCCACAACGTCGAAACGGTCCCGCGCATCTTCAAGCGCATCCGTCCGGCGTTCCGTTACGACCGCTCGCTCGACGTGCTCACTCAAGCCCGCGCCTACGGACTCATCACGAAGTCGAACCTCATCCTCGGGATGGGCGAGACCCGAGAAGAGGTCTCGCAGGCGCTCCAGGATCTGCACGACGCCGGCACCGACATCATCACGATCACCCAGTACCTGCGCCCCACCCCGCGACACCTGCCGGTCGACCGCTGGGTGCGCCCGGATGAGTTCGTCGAGATGAAGGAGGAGGCCGAAGAGATCGGCTTCCTGGGCGTGCTCGCCGGACCGCTGGTGCGCTCGTCGTACCGCGCGGGACGCCTGTGGGCACGGTCGATGATGGCGAAGGGCCGCGACATCCCGGCCCACCTCACGCACTTGGCTGACGCTGAACTCGGGTTCGCTCAGGCCGTATCGTAGGAGCCATGGCACGCCCCACAGCCCCCGAAAAGGAACCAGGCCGCATCCGTCAGATGTGGCAGGTCTTCCAGATGACTCGCCGCTACGACGGGTCGATCGTTCTGTACCTGTTGCTCGCGTTCCTTGCCCCGCTCGGTGCGGGAATCGTGCTGGCGGTTGTACTTGGCGGCGGAAACGCCGTGCCGATGATCCTCTACATCGTCGCGGGCGCGCTCGCGGGCGTGTTGCTCATGCTCATCGTGCTCGGGCGTCGCGCCGAGAAAGCCGCCTTCTCGCAGATCGAAGGTCAGCCGGGCGCCGTCGGCGCAGTGCTGAAGAGTTCGCTGCGTCGCTCGTGGATCGGCAACGAGATTCCGATCAACTTCAACAAGTCTCAGGATGCCGTCTACCGCGCCGTTGGTCGCGGCGGCGTCGTGCTGATCGGTGAGGGTCCGCGCTCGCGCACCCAGCCGATGCTCGAGAAGGAGCGCGCGAACGTGCGCCGCATCCTGCCCGAGGTGCCGGTCAGCTTCGTCTACGTCGGACCCGATCCCACGTCGACCCCACTGCACAAGATCGTGCCGGCGCTCGGCCGCCTCAAGCGCGCTCTGACCAAGTCGGAGATCAACGCCGTCTCGAACCGGCTTTCGTCGCTCGGCAAGAACGGACTGCCGATCCCGAAGGGGATCGACCCGCAGCGCGTACGCGCGGGTCGGCCGCGCTGACCGGATGCCGCGGCGGATCGCGATCGCGGGTGTGTCGGGGGCGGGTAAGTCGACGTTCGCGGCGCGGCTCGCCGATCGACACGAGCTCCGCTACCAGGAACTCGACGAGCTTCACCACGGCCCCGGATGGTCGGTGCTCCCTGACTTCGTCGACAAGGTCGAGCGGCTGACCGCAGAGCCCGCCTGGGTCACCGAGTGGCAATACCACCAGGTCCGCACGATGATCGCGGAGCGGGCCGACACTCTGATCTGGCTCGACTACCCCATAAGTCTCGTGATGGCGCGGGTGATCCGGCGGACTGTGCGGCGGAGCCTCCGACGCGAAGAGTTGTGGAACGGCAACGTCGAGCCGCCACTGCGCACGTTCTTCACGGATCGCAACCACATCATCCGATGGGCGTGGCGCACGCGGCGGCATTGGACGGCGGAGGTGAGCCGGATCGCCGGGCTTCGCCCCGAATTGCGCGTTATCCGGCTCGCCGATCCCGCGGCGGCGCGGCGCTACCTGGGTGATCCTCGGCACTAGACGCAGACGAGCAGCGTTCCTGCCACACGATCGTGCAGGCCGCGCTGGTCGGCATCCATGATCAACGCCGGAACGAATAGGCACAGCAGCGCCGTGCGCACGAACGGGCGCCACAGTCCCAGTCTTCCCGGCTGAAGCGGCACGACCCGCATGCGCAGGATGAGGTGGCCGACACTGCCGTTCAGCACCAGCAAGAAAAGCACCTGCTCTGCCGCGAACAGGCCGAGCGTGATAAATCCGTCGGTCTGCCACGGGCCGGTCGGGAAGAAAGCCAGCGACAGTCCGTACGCAATCGCCCAGTCGATCGCGAGAGCGCCGAGGCGTCTGCCGCTGCGGGCGATCGAGCGCGGACCGGCCTGCGGAAGGCCCAAACGCTCCCCCGGCCAGCGCTGTTCAGCGGGGTTGCTCACGGTTCGAGCCTATGGTCTCCTCGGTCGGTCGTAACATTCGCGAAACAATGGCGTTACTGTCGAGAAACCCTCTTCACATAGCCTCAGTTCCGAGGCTGCGACCTGCAGTCACGCCCGCAACACCTCCCTTGGAGTACCTCCTATGTCCACTCCCATGTTCAACAACTCGTCCGAGGTGCTGAAGTTCATCAAGGACACGGATGTCAAGTTCGTCGACATCCGATTCACCGACCTGCCCGGCATCCAGCAGCACCTCACCATCCCGGCCGCGACCGTCGATGAGGACTTCTTTGCCGTCGGCCAGATGTTCGACGGCTCGAGCATCCGCGGATTCCAGTCGATCCACGAGTCCGACCTGCAGCTCATCCCGGACATCTCGACCGCATACCTCGACCCGTTCCGCACCGAGCGCACGCTCATCCTGGTCTTCGACATCTACAACCCGCGCAACGGCGAGATCTACGGCCGTGACCCGCGTCAG
>JBDTNW010000103.1:0-5951 GCA_039933575.1 Pseudolysinimonas sp.
CGGCGCGTTCCGCGACGACCTTGCGCAACCGCGACATCGGAACCGTGGTGCCCCGCAGTGGGGAGACCTCGAGAACGGGTGCTGCGACGGTGGTGGGAACCGTGGTCGACAGAGCGGGGCCGCCGGCGCCGAGAACATCCTGCTTGCGGATGCGTCCCCCGACACCGGTGCCGGTGAGGCCGGTGAGGTCGACACCCTTTTCGTTGGCGAGCTTGCGCACGATCGGGGTGACGTATCCGGCGTGGGCATTGGTGGTGGCCGCCGGAGGGGGTGCCACGGTCGGAGCCGGCGCGACGACAGGTGCGGGCGCGGCAACGGGAACCGGTGCAACGGCTGCCGGTGCAACGGGCTCAGGCGCAACGGGCTCAGGCGCAACCGCTGGCGCGGGTGTGGCCTCGACGACCGGCGCGGGAGCGGGTTCGGGGGTCGGAGGGCTCGCGACGGGTGCCGACGCAGCCTCGACCGGAGCGGGAGCTGCCTCGACGGGTGCTGCCTCAGCGGGTGCTGCCTCAGCGGGAGCTGCCTCGGCGGGTGCCGGGGCGGCAGATCCCGAGCCGTCACCGATGGTGACCAGCACGGCGCCGACCTCGACGGTCTCGTCTTCCTGCACGAAGATCTGCTCGATCACACCGGCGACGGGGGAGGGGATCTCGGTGTCGACCTTGTCGGTCGAGACCTCAAGCAACGGCTCGTCGACCTCGACACGATCGCCGACCTTCTTGAGCCAGCGGGTGACGGTCCCTTCCGTGACGCTCTCTCCGAGAGCCGGGAGGGTGACGGATTCGCTCATCGCGGGGTGCTCCTTCGAAGCTTTGAGATTTAGCTTAGCTGCGGGCTCTGCGCCCGAGACGAAAAGGGTAGGGGTCAGATGGCGTGAAGCGGCTTGCCGGCAATCGCGAGGAACGCTTCGCCCAGCGCCTCGTTTTGCGTCGGGTGCGCGTGAATGTACGGGGCGATGTCTTCGGGGTACGCCTCCCAGTTCACGGCGAGTTGCGCTTCGCCGATCAGTTCGCCGACGCGCGCACCGATCATGTGCACACCGAGTACTGGGCCATCCTTCTGACGAACGACCTTGATGTTTCCGGTCGTGCCGATGATGTGGCTCTTGCCGTTACCGGCCAGGCTGTAGTCGTAGGTGGCGATGGCATCCGCGCCGAACTTCTCGATCGCTTTGGCCTCGGTGAGGCCGACGGAAGCGACTTCGGGGTCGGAGTAGGTGACCTTCGGGATGTTGACGTCGTCGACCACGATCGGGTTGAGGCCGGCGATCTCTTCGGCGACAAAGATGCCCTGCTGGAAGCCGCGGTGCGCAAGTTGCAGACCAGGGACGATGTCGCCGACGGCCCAAACCCCGGGGATGTTGGTGTGGAGTCGTTCATCGGTGATGACGAAGCCGCGATCCATCGTGACGCCGACTTCTTCGAAGCCGAGGTTCGCGGTCGCGGCACCGCGGCCGACGGCGACGAGCAGCAGTTCGCCGTCGAAGGTCTGACCGTCTTCGAGCGTCACGACGACGCCGTCGTCGTTCTGGGTGACCGACTGAAAACGCACGCCGAGGCTGAAGTTGATGCCGCGCTTGCGGAACGCACGCTCGAACGCCTTCGAGATCGCTTCGTCTTCATTGGGCACCAGATGCGGCAGTGCCTCGACGATCTGCACGTCGGCGCCCCAGCTCTTCCAGACGCTCGAGAACTCAACGCCGATGACGCCGCCGCCGAGCACGACGACCTTCTTCGGCACGAAGTCGAGTTGCAGGGCTTGCTCAGAGGTGAGAACCCGGCCGCCGATTTCGAGTCCGGGGAGCGAACGCGAGTACGAGCCGGTCGCGAGAACGATGTTCTTTCCGGTGACGGTGATGTCGCCGACTTGAACGGTCGTCGGGGAGGTCAGACGCCCCTCGCCTTCGATCGTGGTGATTCCGCGAGCCTTGATCAGACCCTGAAGTCCCTTGTACTTGCTTGCGACCACCTCTTCGCGGTACGTCGTGACGCCCGCGATGTCGATGCCGTTGAACGCCGCGGCGATGCCGTACTTGGCTGATTCGCGGGTCACATCGGCGACCTCAGCGGAGTGCAACAGGGCCTTAGTCGGGATGCAGCCGACGTGCAGGCAGGTGCCGCCGACCTTGTCCTTCTCAATAAGCCCGACCGTGAGGCCAAGCTGACTGGCACGCAGCGCGGCGGCATAGCCACCGCTTCCTGCGCCCAGAACGACAAGATCGAAGTTCTGCTCGGACAACCAGCAACTCCCTACATACGTGCACGCACTTTCATGCGCTGGGACCGCAGAAAAGGGTGGCTTTGCGGTCCAGAAAGGCAAGGTGTTCCTTGCCTCATAGACCTTACTACGGAGCTGAAAACTCTTCAGCGAGAGCAAGGAGTGTTCGCACCGTGGCGCCGGTCGGACCTTTGCTGTTGAGGCCGTATCCACTCCCGCCATTGTTGGCGACCCCCGCGATGTCGAGGTGGACCCAGGGGATCGGCCGGGCATCCTTTCCCTCCCCGACTGTTCCGACGAACTCCTTCAGGAAGTGCGCAGCGACCAGCATCCCGCCGTTCAGGTTGCCGGGCTTGGCGTTCGCGAGGTCGGCAACGTCGCTGTCGAGCACCTGACGGAGTTCTGGCGGAAGCGGCATCGCCCAGAACGTCTCGCCCACTGAGGCACCGGCCGCGATCACTCGTTGCACCAACTCGTCGTCGCCCATCACGGGGATGTAGCGCTCGCCCATCGCGACGCGCGCGGCGCCGGTCAGAGTCGCGACGTCGATGATCGCATCCGGCTGCTCCTCGCTCGCCGCGACGATGCCGTCGGCGAGAACGAGGCGCCCTTCGGCGTCGGTGTTGAGAACTTCGACGGTCTTGCCGCCCCGAATGTGCAGAACGTCGTTGGGCCGAAGAGCCGAACCCGACGGCATGTTCTCGGCGAGGCACAGCCAGGCGGTCAGACGTACCGGCAGCCCGAGAGTCGCGGCGGCGATGGTCACAGCGAGCGCGGTGACCGCTCCGGTCATGTCGTACTTCATCCCGACCATCGACGCGGCCGGCTTGATCGACAGCCCACCCGAGTCGAAGGTGATGCCCTTTCCGACCAGAGCGAGGTGGTGAGTTGCACCGGCGGGGCAGTAGCGCACGACAACCAAACGCGGGGGACGCACCGAACCGCGACCGACCCCGAGGATGCCGCCGAATCCGCCCGCCTCCAGCGCGTGCTCGTCGAGTACTTCGATCTCGAGCGGCAGCCCCTGGGCGAGATCGAGGGCAGCGGCGGTGAGGGTCTCGGGGTACAGATCCGACGGCGGGGTGTTCACCAGGTCGCGCACAGTGTGTACCGCGGTTGCGACGGCAATAGCCCGGTCAGCGATCGTGCGGAGATCGGTGTCGCTCAGATCGAGGGATGTCGGCACGTGCACCGTGATCTCGTCGGCCGGGGTCTTGGTGGAGCCCAGGGTTGAGACCCGGTATCCGGTGTAGGCGTAGGCACCGATGCCCGCGCCTTCCAGCACGGCTTGGGCTTCGGCGGCGTTCGCGATCGGTAGCGCAAGGGCGAGTTTGTCGATCCCGGTGAGTTGGCGGGCGGCAGAACCCGCCGCGTACCGAAGTGAGTCGGCGGTTGGAGTGCCCGACCCGAGGCCGATGAGTGCAATTGGGGCCGTGCCTCCGGCCGGTGCCGGGAGCCGCCGCAGTTCATCGGTCGCGCCCGTGGCGAAAATGCCACCCAAGACGGCGGCGATGTCGGCGAAAGCATCCCCCTCGACCGCAAGTCGCGGGCCGTCTTCGGTTTTCAGAACGCCCAAGACGAGTACCTGCGCCGTCGTGGTGAGTGGATCGGACGACAAGAAGGAGAGCGCGGGGACGGCCATAGCGGCATGGTAACCGCGTGTTCGCTCTCGGCTTGACGCGGGTCGACCCGTTGGCCGTGCGGCGCGGTGGGTCCAGAAATTAGAATCGAGGTATGCGTGATCCAGGCGGCCTCTACGACCTGTCGGTCGAGGTCGGCCAAGTGCCCACCGGGTTGCACCTCATTGCGGGTCTCACGGGCTTTGCCGATGCAGGCAACGCAGTGACGCAGCTGAGCGAGTACCTGCTTGAGAACCTCGAGATGAACGAGGTCGTCGCGTTCGACACCGATGCACTTCTCGACTACCGCGCCCGGCGCCCCACGATGTACTTCGATCAGGACCACCTCAGCGACTACAAGCCGTCGAAGCTCTCCCTCTATCTCACGAAGGATGAACTCGGCCAGCCATTCCTGTTCCTGACGGGGTTTGAACCCGACTTCCAGTGGGAACGCTTCACTGACGCCGTCGTGCAACTTGTCGAGCGCTACAAGGTGAAGGACACCACCTGGGTGCACGCCATCCCGATGCCAACGCCGCACACCCGCCCGATCGGGGTGACGGTGAGTGGCAACCGGATGGAGCTGATCGACACGATGTCGATCTGGCGCCCGCGCACTCAAATTCCGTCGAACGCGCTGCACCTGATCGAGTACAAGTTGCAGCAACTCGGGCATCCGACCGCCGGATTCGTGCTGCTCATTCCGCACTACCTCTCGGACACGGCGTACCCGCAGGCCGCAGTTACCGCCCTCGAAAGCATCAGCGCAGCGACCGGGTTGATCTTTCCGACCGAGAAGTTGCGGCAAGAGAACCGCGACTTCCTCGCGAAAGTTGATGACCAGGTGCAGAACAACTCCGAGCTCCAGCGCTTGGTGGGTGCTCTCGAAGAGCGGCACGACAGCTACATGGAAGACAATCCGCTGCCCTCTCCGCTGATGGATGCCAGCGGCGAGCTGCCGGGAGGCGACTCGCTTGCGGCCGAGCTGGAGAAGTTCTTGGCGAATCGTCGCGACGACGAGAACTGAACCTCGCCTGCGGCTGACCCGTGCAAGCCGGTTCGACAGGACTGTGCGATAATCAATTTCCAGGACCCGGTTGGGTTTCCGAAGTCTCGATAGTTGAGACGCGGGGACTTGACAAGGGTCTTAGTAATGCCCGGAAACGTCTCGGAAGGGAACCGGATGGCTACCCAATCCAGTGCCACGAAGACTGCTGCTGCGTCGCGAGCCGCAACCAAAGCCGCACCTGCGGCTAAGAGCGCCCCGGTTGTCAAGGCTGCGCCTGCCGCCAAGGCTGCGCCGGCTGCGAAGGCCGCGCCTGCCGCCAAGGCTGCCGCCGTGAAGGCTGCACCGGCCGCGAAGACTGCCGCAGTGAAGTCCGCACCCGCCGCAAAGGCCGCCGCAGTGAAGGCTGCACCTGCTGCAAAGGCCGCCGCCGTGAAGGCTGCACCTGCTGCCAAGACCGCTGCGACCAAGACCACTGTTGCCAAGACCGCACCGGTGAAGGCTGCTGCCGGTGCCAAAACTGCCCCCGTCGCAAAGGGCACCGCCGCAAAGGCTGCGCCCGCTAAAGCTGCGCCTGCAAAAGCTGCGCCCGCGAAGGCATCCCGTGCCAAGGCTTCCGATGGCGAACTTGACGACGACATCGATGACGAAGAGGTCGATCCGACCGACGTCGACGAGATCGATGCCGGCGACGACGACGAGGTTGAGGTCGTCGTTGTCGAGGTTGTAGCTGAGGTCGAGGCGGTCGCCGATGGCGACGAGTCCGACACCGATGATGAGGATGACGACGACAAGCCGGAAGCGGAAGAACTTCCGACCGGTGCGCTGCGCCTCACGATGACCGACGACGAAGACGAGGTTCCGGTCTACTCGTCCGCGATCACCGGCGCGACGGCTGACCCGGTCAAGGACTACCTGAAGCAGATCGGCAAGGTCGCACTCCTCAATGCCGCTGAGGAGGTCGAGCTTGCGATGCGCATCGAGGCCGGCCTGTTCGCCGAAGAGAAGCTCGCGCACATGCCCGAGACCGAGAAGCGCAATCAGCTCGGTCGCGAACTGTTGTGGGTCGCCCGCGACGGTCAGCGCGCGAAGAGCCACCTGCTCGGCGC
>JBDTNW010000104.1:0-5867 GCA_039933575.1 Pseudolysinimonas sp.
TCCTCCTCCGCGAGAAGGTCGACCTCTTCCGCGCCGAGTTCAGACTCGAGCTGGCTCTCGAGGTCGTCGAATAGGTTCTGCCAGCGCACGCGGGCGACGCTAGCCACGCCTCGTGACAGCGCTGCAAGGTTATCCACAGGGTGGTTGTTCCACTCGACAGACCTGTACGAATCCCAGCATGATGTTGCCACTCGTCCCCCAAGCGGGGCACAACCGGGACCTAATCAGGAGGCAACGGGATGTCGATTGCACAGTTGGTCACGGATCACTCGTTCGACAGCACGGCGTTCGACAACGCGAGCGCCTTCGACGGCACGGCGGCGCGAGCCCTCACGCCGCGCTTCCACGCCGACGACTTCTTCGACCAGCAGCCGACCCCGTCGGCGTCGCTGCCCGACCCGCGTCCGCTGCTCGAGAACCTCACCCGCTGTGTCATCGAAATCCTCGCGGGCGCTCGGGAACTCGACCAGATCGCGCGCTGGCTGAGCGACGACGTCTATCGGCACCTGCTGAAGCGCGTCGTGATCTCAAGCAGGGCTCGGCAGGCGAAAGGTGCCGCAGTCCTCCGGCCGACTTTCGCGATCGGGTCGATCATCGTCTGCGAACCACGAGACGGCGTCGTCGAAGCCTCGGTGGTCGTGAGGGGTCGGGCACGGGTGAGGGTCGTCGCCTTCCGCCTCGAGGGTCTCGACCGTCGTTGGCGCGCGACCGCCGTGCACGTCCTTTAGCGAGCGTCCGAAGCCTCGGTGCCATCCGGGCGCGCGGGATCGTCACCTGCGGTGCTCATGACCTCTAGGCGGCGGCCCGCACCCAACGCGGGCTCCTAGGTCTGGAACTACTTGACCTCGAAGTGGGTCAGTCCCGATGGCCACAGTACGGCGTAGTTGCCCCCGCTTGCGGCTCGAAATGCCGCGCGAACATCGGTCCAACGTGGCCAATGATTCAAAATGCTGTCGACCTCAGCAAATGCCCGCGCAGGTTGATCGGTCTCGATGAAAATGTTCATCTCATCTGAGCCAATGTCGTGTCCGTCCACGATCGCGTACTCGCTGAGCGAACTCTCCAGCTCCTCCTCCATCTTCACAAGGTCTTCGAAATCTGTTTCCAAAGAAGCCTGCCATTGGAGTACGAGAATGTGTCGCATCGAACCTTCTAGTAAGGGTGGCCGGCGGCCATTGGCCATCTGTTTACCGTCGCCCGTGCGCCGCCTTGAGCCGAAGAAGCACATGATACCGATCCAGCGGATGCCCCGTAGGAGCGCGATTCCCGCTTTCGCCCAACGTTGGTGGGCAACTGGTGTTACGCGAAGTCGACACGCAGTCGAGTTCTCCCCGCTTCATCAGTCCATGGGCTCACCGCCTTGGGCAGAGCACCCGGGCGTGACGACTCCATTGCCTTTGCAACATCGCCGGCGAAAATCATTGCAGTCGTTGCTGGAAGTGTTGACAAGTTTTCGATGCGGTCGTCTCCGCCGAGAACAAGCGACGGAGTTAGCACCCAGTGCTCGGCGGGGTCGAGGGCGCCGTTCGCGTTCAATGCATCGACGGTCATGGCATCGTATGGTTCCACTGCATTTCGAAGCATTTCTCCGGCCAGGAATGCCTCAAAACTCTGCGAAAGACTCTCAGCCTCCATCGAGTTCGCTTCAAGGAAATAGATCTCAGAGCCGTGAAGTTGACCCGACCCATCGAGGCGATATGCGTACTGGTCTCCCCAGCCTGTCTCGCCGATGAACAAGTACTCGGTGAGACGACTCCCCCAGGCGAATCGCCAAGTCTGTTCGGCATTCCAATTTAAAAGGTCGAGCGACGAGTCTGATCTGAATCCAAAAAGTCGAAAAGCTCCTTGAAACAAGGTAAATCCGTTGTACTGCTTCAAGAGGTCAAGGTGTGCGGCAGGGAGTATTTGACTCAGCTCACCAAAGCGCGACGGCGCACCAAGCTCCGGGCCAATGTCGCTCGCCGACTCCCTGATGAGAGCAAGCGATTCGGATCCAATCACGACGACGTGCCTATCCTGTCGACGGGAGGCCGTCAACAGTGAACCTGCGGAGGAGCTGCCCGATGCGGGACGATAACACGCTGCCCACCACTTGGTTGGAATACCCGGCCATGCCCAACCACCCAGCTAGCGGAAGGGCTTGACCGGTGATTGCCGTACGCGTCATTTTCGCCATCCTGCGGCGCGAGGACCTCGACGTGTTCGACTTTCTGCCGCACGCGGTACAGAGCAACTCTGTCTCATCGATTCGAGCGGTCGGCACGGCCGTGGCGGGATCAAGTGTGCAGAGAAAACCAGCCGAGGCTACGGGGAAAGCAGAGACTCGTCCGCCCAGACATCTTCGTAGCCCTGCGCGATCAGAAAACGTGAACCAGGAGGAAGCGCCAAGTAGGGAAGCACTTCGGGTCGCCATTCAATCAAGTGCTCGACATGCAAAGGAACAAAGAAATCTGGGGCGTCAGACAAATCCTCTCCGGCCCAAATGAACCAGCCGCTCGTGCCCTCCGATGGCGGGTGTCTCAATCCGTTTATGGGCATCAAACCATCCCTCACCGAGCGGGAGGCGCCCACCTTGGCATTCGCTTCGAGGGGCACAGGAGTGACCCCGAAACGGCGGCACAAGGCAGCCTCAATTGCCGTCGCCTTCTTCATCAGAGGCCAAGCGGCTCTCGCATTTGACGCGAGAACCAACTCCGCAAGCCACCTTGACGGGCGGAGCACGTCGGGCACTGCGCCTGCACTGCTTCAATTGCTCGCATCTGAACCCGATCGATAGTTCCCGTTCGAGAGTATTCCGAAACGAGCGGCTCGATGTGATCAGCGACTTGTCGACGAGCGATATCTCCGCACTCAACGCAGGGGAGGCCTTGGACTGATTCATGCTGCGCTGCAGTGGTCGCCCCGTTTGGCCTTGCATACCGCTCGGCTGGGCCTCGTCACGAGGTCAGTGTGTCAGCGGCACGGCTTCCGTGCCTGCCGCGATAGGTCGTCAGCGCTTGGCCTCGATCGGCGGCCGTCGGTGCATCGTCTGGGCTCCGCGTCGAAACACGCATGTCTAGGGTGACTTCAACCGGCTGGCCACCGCACGAAGCGCCTCAAGCGGTTCGTCGGTTAGCCCCTTCTTTTGAGCGAAGCGCCCGGCCTGCTCGATCGCAGCATCAAGCAATTGGAGCAAGATGGCCTCCGCGTCGAGTGGCATCGCCGTTTCGGGAAGAGCTGCCTGGATGAGCAACAGCCGGTCTGTGGTTGAGTATCGACCCGTCCTCACTCCAGAAAACTTGACGGGAACAACCTCGCCAGGAACCTGGTAGACGACGTTGACGCGAAGGGGAGAGCCAACTCCAGCCCGCTCTGATTTGACCAGCCCGCTCTGATTTGACGCGACGCGCCAGTTGCATGACTGCATCGCCCAGCCCCGCGCGTCCTGCCTTGTCCCCCACTACGACGCCGATCGACAGCGCCGGCGGTGCCCCCACGTCGCTCATGGAACATCGTCAGCGAAGTTGCCAGCCCATCGCTCGAAATTCAAGGGACCCGGGTCACGCTCGACGATGAATCGCTCGAGGTTGAGCATGTTCGAGCGCGATCCGCTGGTAAGGAAATCGAGCCTCTTGTCCACCAGGAACTTCTGGCTGTACCGACTGCCGGGGTTGCTTGTGACACCGGTCTTGAGGTAATTGCCTGACCGAGCGCCCGAGAGACGACTGCGTCGGGCGCTCAGGACCCTTCAGCCCTCGTCTTCAAGAACCTTTGGCCATCGCCATCGATCAAGGATTTCTTGAGTAGGTGCTGCCCAGGTTCGGATGCGAGACCAGCCAGCGTCTGGCTCGCGTCGAGTATCGGGCCGAGCTGACCCTCTAGCACCGCCAAGAGTTCGTCATGCCGTTGATCCTCGCCGAGGACAACTTCCAGGTCGAGGAGCTCTTCGAGGCGAGCGCGTTGGTCGGCAGGGACCAAGGACTCGAGTCGGGTCTGAACGTGGCAGTGGCTCGGCTTCGGATTCGATGGGACTCCGATCCCCAGAAACCACAGCGCGACGTTGCCGTAATAGCGGAGGCCAAACTGCGATTTCTGGAGGTTCAACACGGCGATGGTGTCCGAGCCTTGGAGATACCAAGAGCCGGACTTCTTGGCGCCGCCACGGGACTTGCCGAACTCGTCGAATGTCGTCTGGACGACGTTGCGTGGGCTCATGGTCCGTAGGTCACCACACTTCCGGTCCAGTTGGCGCTGCTGCTGATCCTAGGGTGAAGAATCCTCTAGCGGACTTCCGCGGCCTCGGTACCATCTGGGCGAGCGGGGATCGTCACCTGGTGCCCGAGCGCGACGTCGTTGCTGAGTTCCGCGACGGTGTCGACATACCACCACTGGCACGAGGTGTAGTCGGGGTTGGCGTCGATCGCCAAGAAGCCGTGGCTGTCGAGGTCGCACCACTTCATCGCGGGAAGGTTGCGCAAGAACGCCGCCTCATAATTGAGCGACTCGGCACCGCGCGGCCAGCCCATCTTGTCGTCGAGGTTCGGTGAGGTGATCGAGGTCACCGTCCACTCGACGAACTCCCCTTCGCGCAGATCGTGGCGATGCTCGGCCGAGAAGTGCACGTCACCGCTCAGCGCCACCGCGTGCGGGTCGCGACCCACGGCATCCATCAAGGAGTCTTGCTCGAAGTCGAAACTGTCCCAGAGGTCGTGGAACGAGACCAGCGCATCAGCCTCAGCCATTTTCAACTTGCGCAGGGCGAAAAGCGCTTCTTCATCGCCGAGAGCGGCGTCGAGGTCGGAGAGCATCGAAGGCACGGCGAGGTAGGTCCAGCCCGGATGCGGGGTCGCGAGGCGGTCGAGTACCCAGGCCCGTTGCTCAAGCCCAAGCGCGGTCGACTCCTTCGTGTGCGGCGTCTCGGGATCGGTACGCGCGAGGCGGGTCTCGCAGAGCAGGATGCGACCCGCGATTCCGAGGTCGATCTCTTGCCAAATGTGGTCGCCGCGGGTCGGGCGCCGCATGGTCGGCATCCAGTCGCTCCAGACATCCATCGCGGCGTCGGAACGTGCCTGCCACGGCCCATCTTTCGCGTCGTCGTGTTCCTGCGCGCCACCCAACCAAGCGTTGTCAGAGAGCTCGTGGTCGTCAATCGTCGCCACCATCGCGAAGGCGCTGTGCAATTTCTGCAGATCGGGATCGCGGCGGTAGAGCGCGTAGCGGCGGTCGTAGTCGGCGGCGGTCATGCAGTCGCCGAGCGGATCCATCGGGCGACCGATGTCGATGCCCGCAGTCTGCTTGCCCGTGGGAACCTGGGCGGCTTCGTAGATGTAGTCGCCGAGGTGCAGCACGAAGTCGATGTCATCCATCGCCGCGAGCGCCCGGTAGGCGTTGAAGAACCCTGAGTTGTACTTCGCGCACGACACCACCGCAAACCGCACCGCCCGATCAATCGGGATGGTGCGGAACCGACCTTCGTCGCTCGCCGTTCCGTCGGCGGCCGTGAACCCGTAGCGATAGCGAGAGCCGGCTACGAGATCGATGAGCGGCAGATGCACCGATCCGGTCGTCGGATCGCTCGACACGACCCCGGTGAGGCGTGCACCGCCTTCGGGTTCACACCACCAGGTCACCTCGGTGCCCGGAGTCGTCTTAGCCCAGAGCACGATCGAGTCGTGCGTTACGTCGCCGCTGGCGACCCCATACGGGAACATGCCGTCAGCGTAGAGCCGCGAGCGACTCCGGAGGAACCAGGAAGGAGGTTCAGCGGCGCTTTTCTTGGGCGCGACGCTCAGCTCGGTTTTGCGGCGGCGGGGCGGCAGCCTCGGCACGCTGCCCGAACGCTCCGCGCTGCTGCTGACCCTGGGCCGCGGGTGCGGCTCCGGGGCGCT
>JBDTNW010000105.1:0-5853 GCA_039933575.1 Pseudolysinimonas sp.
GAGGCGTTCAAGGACCTGACGCTCATCGAGCTCTCGGAGTTCGTCAAGAAGTTCGAGGAGACCTTCGAGGTCACCGCCGCAGCCCCCGCCGCCGCCGCCCCGGCTGCCGGTGGTGGCGCTGCCGCTCCGGTCGAGGAAGAGGAGAAGGATTCCTTCGACGTCGTCCTCGAGTCTGCCGGTGCCGCAAAGATCGCCGTCATCAAGGAGGTGCGCACCCTCACCAGCCTCGGCCTCGGCGAGGCGAAGGCTCTCGTCGATGGCGCTCCGGCCAACGTGCTGGAGGGTGTCAACAAGGACGCCGCCGAGAAGGCCAAGGCCCAGCTTGAAGGCGCCGGCGCGACCGTCACCCTCAAGTAACTCGATTCACGCGAAAGGCGCCGCCCCCAACGGGACGGCGCCTTTCGGCGTTACGTGCTCTGAAATTGTTGTCAGGCGCCAGCGAAGCGGCCCCTCGCGCGGGGCCGCGGAGCGGGTTCGCGCGGTAGGGACGCGCGAACAATTAAGCACGGGGGGCGGGATCTTCGGTAACCAGCCGAATGATCCCGCCCAATGTCGTACCGAGCACGTCGGGATCAGGGACGACGGCTCGCATGCAACCTCTCCATCAAATCACTCGCCGGGCTCGCCTGGGTGATCGGTGCGGTTGATTGGGGCTGGCGAACTGCCCCAGTTCTAGGGACTGACAACCCCGGTCACTTCCGCCCCGGGCGCGTGCGGCACCCAGACCGTAGGCTTCCTCGGGTGAGTATGGGGCGCGGGTCGGGCGGTCGGGGCATCGGCGGCCGGGATGCCGACGTGCAGAAGGCGCAGAACGCTCAGGCTCCCCGCATCCCCGACCTGATCGCCCGGATCGGCGACCTCTTCCGACCGCACGCACGGATGCTCGCGGTCACCATCGTGCTCGTGCTGATCGCGGCCGCTCTCGGAGTTCTGCCGCCGCTTCTGACTCAACGGGCATTCGATGACGGGTTGTTTCCCACCTCGGGGGGGCCGAACTTTCCGGTTCTCCTTCAGTTGGTCGGGCTCATGGTGCTGGTCTGGTTTGTCTCCGCAGCTCTGGGGGTCGGTCAGAGTTACTTCACCGCCCGGATCGGCAACAGCGTGATGGGTGCCCTCCGGGTGCGCCTGTTCGCGCACCTCCAGCGGATGGAGCTGGGCTTCTTCACGCGCACCAAGACGGGCATCATCCAGTCGAGGTTGCAGAACGACGTCGGCGGAGTTGCCGGGGTATTGAGCAACACCATCCAAAGCGTCGTCGGCAACACGGTGACAGTCATCGCGGCCCTCGTCGCGATGCTGCTTCTGAGCTGGCAGATGACGATCGTCGCGGTCGTCCTCTTTCCCATCCTGTTGGTAGTGCAACGCCGCGTCGGCCAGGTGCGAGCCCGCATCGCGACGAAAACGCAGGAGTCGTTGTCGGAGATGACGGCGATCACGCAAGAGACTCTGAGCGTCTCGGGCATCCTGCTCGCGAAGGCGTTCAACCAACAGGCTGCCGAAGTCGGACGCTATCAAGACGAGAACCAGCGCCAGATCGCGCTCCAGGTTCGTCAGGCGATGGCCGGCCAGTGGTTCTTCGCGATCGTCGGAGTCGTGCTGTCGGTCATTCCCGCAGCGACCTACCTGGTGGCCGCCTGGCTGATTGGTCACGACATCCCGGTAACGGCAGGCACCATCGTCGCGTTCACAACGGTTCAGGCGCGATTGATGTGGCCGCTGATGGGCCTCCTTCGGGTCGCTCTCGACCTTCAGACCTCGCAGGCGCTGTTCGCCCGAATCTTCGAGTACCTCGATCTGGTGCCCTCGATTGTGGACGCGCCTGACGCGACCCCGGTCTCGCCGGCAGCACTCGGTCGGGTCGCTTTCGACAACGTGGTGTTTCGCTACCCCGACGTACCGCCGGAGGGCACAGCGACCCTCAAGGGAGTTTCGTTCTCGCTCGAACCGGGACAGTACGCGGCGTTCGTTGGACCCTCGGGGGCAGGCAAGACCACGATCTCGTATCTGGTGCCCCGGCTCTACGAGGCGTCTGAGGGTCGGGTGGTGTTTGCCGGAGAGGATGTTCGCAAGCTCACGCACGACTCACTGATCGGCTCCATCGGAATCGTGAGCCAAGAGACCTACCTCTTTCACGCGACGATCGCCGAGAACCTGAGGTACGCGAAACCGGATGCGACGGATGCCGAACTTGAGGCGGCGGCGCGAGCGGCCAACATCCACGACACGATCGCGTCGTTCCCGGACCGCTACGACACTGTTGTCGGCGAGCGCGGCTATCGACTCAGCGGGGGAGAGAAGCAGCGGGTCGCGATCGCTCGGGTGTTGCTCAAAGATCCCGCGGTGCTGATCCTCGATGAGGCGACGAGTGCCCTCGACACCGTCTCGGAGCGCATCGTGCAGCGTGCCCTCGATGACGCGTCGAGGGGTCGCACGACACTGGCCATCGCGCACCGGCTCTCGACCGTGGTCAACGCCGACGTGATCTTCGTGATCGAGGCCGGGCAGCTGGTCGAGCGCGGCACGCACGGCGAGTTGATCGCTCAGGGCGGGATCTACGCCCGCCTGTTCGCCGAACAGCTCGAGGCGAACGGCGCCGGGGATGCCGAGGTCAGCTCCGCTCCGCCAGCATCTGCTGCATCGCCACGATCTCGGCCTTCTGCGCGCGCTGGATCCCGGTCGCGAGACTGACCACCTGACTGTTGTCGGTGCGAGCGAGCACGTCGTCCGCCATGTCGACACCACCCTGGTGATGGGCGATCATCAGCGTCAGAAACAGTCGCACCGCATCGTCGCCGGATGCCGCGGTGAGCTCCGCGATCTGATCTGCAGTCGCCATCCCTGGCATGCCGCTGGGGGCGGTCGGGTCGACATGGTGTCCACTCTCGGATCCGTCAGTGGCTGGCAGGAGGGCCCAGGTCATCGCGGGAGCGGGGGAGGCTTGCGGCAGGTTCCAGGCCTCGAGCAGGCCGTACATCTGTCCCGACTGCGTCGCCTGCGAGACGGCGATGTCGTACGCGAGCTGCCGCACGGCCTCATCGTCGGTGCGGTCGCGCACCAGCAGGGACATCTCGACGGCTTGGGCGTGGTGTACCTGCATGTCGCGCAGGAACCCAGCAGCGGCGCTGTCGGTCGTCGGGGTTATCGCAGCAGGCGCCACGGCGCGACCGGCCAAGAACCCGCCACCCGCGAGAAGTAGGCCGAGCACTACGAGGGCGGCGATGATCCTCCCGGGCGGCCGGGTCACCTCTGTCTGCCGGGACCGTCGATCCCGCCCGTGCACGGCGCGTTCGGCTCCGGTGAGTCTGCGGAACGCCAGTACTGCTCGATGAATTCTTGGATGGCGGGGTCGTCGACCTCCGTGAAGCGCAACTGGGCACCCCATGCCGAGATCGCCATCTGATCGCCGATCCCGGGGTACGGCGACAGGATCGCGTAGCTCGTGGGGGTCAGCGCCTCAAGAGCCGTGATCTCAGCGGCCGTCGTCGTCGCCGGGTCGTAGGTGATCCAGACCGAACCGTGTTCGAGAGCGTGGACCGCGTTCTCGTTCTGCTGCTTCACGTCGTAGATGCCGCAGTTCAACCAGACCGGATTGTGCGGGCCACCGGCTGGGGGCGTCTGCGAGTAGGTGACCGACGTCGTGACATGGGTTCTTTCGAGGCCTGGATAGAGCTGCACGCGATCCTTGAGCTCGCCGCTCAGCGGGGGTGATTGCGGGGGGTTCGCGTTGACGATGATCACGGTCGTGACGACGCCGATGACTACGGCGAGCGCAACGATCGCGCCGATGATTCCGAACCGTCGGGTGCGCTTGCGCGTCTGCTCCTGCTTCTTGAAGGCGGCCATCTGGAGGGCGCGCTTGTCGGCGCGCTGTTCCTTGACGGTCGGCGGCTTCGCAGCGGGACGGTTCGGGGGCGTGGCCATGACGCTCTCCTGATTCGGTAGACGTGTCCTCTGATTCTGCGGCATCCCGACGGATCAACGCTGAACCCGCTCCGCAGGCACCGATGACCCGGCTAAAGTGAGTCAACTCAAGTTCGAGTGCCTGGAGGCGTGTTGTGACTATTGCCGACGCGCCGGGCGACCAGATCGCCCTCCCGCCGTCCCTTCCAGCCCTGCGCAAACGTCGCACCCTGAGCATCAAGTCGCTGCTGTTGCTCATGCTGCTGCTGGTGAGTGTCGGCTCAAACGTCGTGGTCGGCGTCATCGGTTACGTCAATGGCACCGAGTCCCTCACCAAAGCTGCCAACACGCGACTCATTGAAGTGCGCGATTCGCGCGCCCGCGAAGTCGTGAATCTCTTCTCGACGATCCAGAACTCGATGCTTCTGGCCAGCCGCGACGACTCGGTCGTGAATGCCGAGATCGCCTTCTCGAGTGCGTTCTCAGCTCTCGACACCGAGTCGATTGCGGCGGATGCCGTGAACGCCGCGAGCCCCGGATCGGCCCCTGGCGTGCTCACCGCCGACCAGGAGGCGCAACTCGAGGCGTACTTCACGGATGACTTCGGGCCCAAGTTGAACGCGGCGACGAACGAGCAGTCCGATGCATCGAGCTTCATCCCGACGTCGGCCGCAGCGCGCTACCTGCTCTTTCACTACATCATTGAGGGCGGTGATACGCCGTCATCGGTCGACGACGCCGGCGACGGCAGCGCGTGGTCGGCGGCGCATTCCGAGTTCCACGACTACCTGCGTCGCCTCGCCTCGCTCTCGGGCTACCCCGATCTGGTGCTGATTTCCGGATCTGGCCAGATCGTCTACTCGGTTGGCAAGAGCGTCGATCTCGGTGCCGACCTCGTCTCAGGGCCCTACGGCCGCACGAACCTTGCGCTGGCGTACCAGCAGGCAATGTCGGGCATTCGACTCGACTCGGTGACCTTCAGCGACTTCGGTCCGTATGCCCCAGCACTCGACGACCCGACAGCGTGGGCCGTTGCGCCCCTCGCGAGCGACGACGCGATCGTCGGTGCGATCGCGGTTCGCCTGCCGGTTGACCGCATCAACGACGTCATGACAGGCGGCGAGAACTGGGCCGAGGGCGGGCTCGGCCAGACAGGTGAGGCGTACCTCGTCGGCTCCGACAACACCATGCGCTCGGTGTCCCGCGACCTGGTCGAAGACCCGCAGGCCTACCAGAAGGCGGCGACCGCTGCGGGGCTCTCGGCGGATGATGCCCAACAGGCGGTCTCGAGTGGACAGACTCTGTTGCTGCAGACCGTGAACACCCAAGCCGCCAACCTCGCCCTCAAGGGGCAGACCGGCACGATCAGTTCGGGTAACTATCTCAACCAGCAGACGATCGCGGCTTACGCCCCGTTGGCGCCGGCCAAGGGGATCACCTGGGGCATCATCGCCGAGATCGACTCCAGCGAAGCGCTCGCCCCGGTTGAGGAGTTCACCAGTCGGCTCGCGATTTCGTCCGCCATCCTGGTGGGCATCGTCTCGCTGATCTCGGTGATCATTGCCAGCGCCGCCGTCCGACCGCTTCGCCGACTTCGGGATGCCGCCCGCCGCATCGCCGCGGGCGAGACCGGCGTGCAGGTGGATGTCGGCGAGAGCGATGAGCTGGTCGACGTCGGGACAGCATTCAACGAAATGAGTCGCAGCCTCGAGCTGAAGAACTCGCTTCTTGACGAGCAACGGCAAGAGAACGAGCGGCTGCTGCGCACCCTCATGCCCGAGGCGCTCGCGAAGCGGTACCGCGAGGGCGCGAAGACGATCGTCGAAGACCACCAGGAGGTCACTGTCCTGTTTGCCGACGTCGTCGGCTTTGAGGAGTACGGGCGCGGCCTCGGGTCAGAGAAGTCGCTCGACCTGCTCAACGAGATCTTCCGCTCGTTTGACGAAGCGGCCG
>JBDTNW010000106.1:0-5806 GCA_039933575.1 Pseudolysinimonas sp.
GGAGCAGATTGCGAAGGCGCAGCGAACTGCGAATACGCAGGATCTGCCGGCGGCGTCACCTGCGCTGCGGCTTCAAGTCCTGGGTATGCAGGTTGCACGACTGGCTGCACGAAGGGCTGCACGACAGGTTCGCTCGCTGGGCGCACGTCATCATCCGGCCGTGGCGCCTTCTGCGGGGTCACTCCCCCGAACAGCGCAGCCAGACCGTCGTCGCCATCATCGTTACTCAAGCTCACTTCGCCCTCCTCCGCGAGCCTAGGCGAGAGTCGTATCGCTGGTGTTACGCGAGCCGGGGTATATCCCGAGAATCCGGGGACTTAGCCGGCGAGAATTCCGGCGAGTGTCTTCTTGCCGCGTCGCAGCACCGCCATCCCGCCCGTGAGATAGGCCCCGTCGAGGGTGGCCGCGGCATCCTCGACTCTCGTGTTGTTCAGGTAGACGCCGCCCTGCTCGATCGCTCGACGCGACTCGCTCAGGCTCGTGGTGAGACCGGCATCCACCAGCAGCTGCGC
Source organism: Pseudolysinimonas sp. (assembly GCA_039933575.1). Taxonomy (GTDB): domain Bacteria; phylum Actinomycetota; class Actinomycetes; order Actinomycetales; family Microbacteriaceae; genus Pseudolysinimonas_A. Next base: position 513 of record JBDTNW010000106.1, read on the forward strand.
GATCGTTACCCCGGATGACGCTGTTGCCTGGGGAAGTTCGGCGATCGCCGAACGCAGGGTCGCCGCATCGAGCCCAGCCAGGTTGCCGTTGCCGAACAGCGCTTCGGCGGCCGCGAAGGCAGCATCCGTCGCCTCGGCGCCGTGCACGAGAGCAGTCACGTCGCGGGCGAGCATCCGCTGCGCTTCGCGTTTGAACGGCTCGGTCGCGACGGCCTGCTCGAGGCGCTCGATCTCCGCACGCGGGAGGAAGGTGAACACCTTGAGGCGCGCGATGACATCGACGTCGTCGGTGTTGAGCCAGAACTGGCTGAACGCGTAGGGGCTGGTGTGGTCGGCATCCAGCCATATCGCGTTGCCTTCGCTCTTGCCGAACTTGGTGCCGTCGCTGTTCGTGATGAGTGGCGTGCCGATCGCGTGCACGCTCGCACCTTCGGCCTTGTGGATGAGCTCGATCCCGCTGGTGAGGTTGCCCCACTGATCGCTCCCGCCGGTCTGAAGCACACACCCGTATTCGCGGTGGAGGTGCAGGTAGTCCAGACCCTGGAGGACCTGGTAGCTGAACTCGGTGTACGAGATGCCCTCGTCGGAGTTGAGCCGCGACGCGACGATCTCTTTCTTCACCATCGTGCCGACCCGGAAGTATTTGCCAATGTCGCGCAGAAAGTCGATTGCCGAGAGTGGCGCCGTCCAGTCGAGGTTGTTCACCATCCGAGCGGCAGCGGGGCCTTCGAAGGACAAGAAGCGCTGCACTTGGGCGCGCAACAGCCCGACCCACTCGACGACGGTCTCTTTGGTGTTGAGAACACGCTCGGCGGTCTGACGCGGGTCTCCGATGAGCCCGGTCGAGCCCCCGACCAGGCCGAGTGGACGGTGGCCTGCAAGCTGGATGCGGCGCATTGTGAGCAGTTGCACCAGGTTTCCGAGGTGGAGACTCGCGGCCGTCGGATCGAAGCCGCAGTAGTAGACGATCGGCGGCCCGGCGAGCAGCTTCTTCAGCTCGCCCTCATCGGTCGACACCTGCACGAGCCCGCGCCACACCAGTTCGTCCCAGACGTCGGCGAAAGTCGGGTCGTTGCTCTGCGCGGCTAGAGCGCTCGCAGCGAGCTCGGGGGGGTGCGGCACCGGGCAAGATTACCGCCCAGCGGCGTGCAGCCTTGTTTTCGTCTCATCAAGTTTCTATCCTTGATTTGGTAGATTCAAGGTTCTATCCTTGATCTATGTTCGTCATCACGTCTGACCAGGTCGACAGCCAGCACCACTCCGACCGTGTCGAGAACGCCATCCGTGAGATCGAAAAAGGGTTCGGGTCAGCGCTCGTTGGCCGCCCCGAACGCACCGCCGGCGACGAGTTTCAGGTCGCGACCCGCGCAGGCGAGGCCGCGCTCGAAATCGCGCTGCTTCTGGTGCGTGCCGGTGATTGGAGCGTCGGCTTCGGCATCGGTGAGGTGCGAAGTCCACTCGGTGACAGCGTGCGGGCCATGACCGGAACCGCTTTCGTGAACGCTCGGGATGCCGTGACTGCCGCAAAGAAGCGTCCGGCCCGGTTCGCACTCGTTGCCGATCGCGGACTCGACTCGGTGCAGGCACTCGACCCTCTCATCCGGCTCCTGCTCGCCTTGCGCGAACGTCGCACCGCTGAAGGTTGGGAGTTGTTCGACCTGACCGAAGCCGAACAGGCACTCACTCAGGCCCAGATCGCGAAACGGCTCGGGATCAGTCCGCAGGCGGCGAGTCAGCGCGCGCTCACTGCCGGGGTCAAACTCGATCGCGAGGCGCGCGACGTTCTCTCTGACGCCCTCCGTGCCGAGGGTGAGAGGATCGACGCATGATCCAGTTCTTCGGCGGCTTCGCCTGGGCGATCGCTCTCGTCGTCGTGCTGGGAGCGGTGGCGTTGACCATCCTCTCCATCCGGCTGAAGCAGCCGCTTCTTGCGCTCGTCGGCCTTGTTCCGATCGTGCTCGGAATCGTCGCTGTCGCCCTCGGCATCCGTCCCCCCGAGCCGCCCGTCCTGCCTGCACTCGTCGCTCTCTCGCTGGCGGCACTCGCGATCATCGGCGGCAACCCGATCACCGTGTGGGTGCTGAGCCTGGCCACCAAGTCCAACTCGCTCGGGGCCGATCACGGCGGCATCCTGGTACCCGACACGACATCGGTCGGCACCAAGAGCACCACCAAGACCAAAGAGGTGCTGCGCGGGGGCACCTGGATCGGCTACCTCGAACGTCTCGCCGTCGTCGGCGCGATCGCGGTTGGGCATTTCGAAATCATCGCCGCCGTCATAGCGATCAAAGGACTCGGCCGCTTCTCGGAACTCGACACCCCCGAAACGCGTGAACGGTTCATCATCGGCACCCTCACCAGCATGATCTGGGCCGCTTTGTGCGGTGCGTTGATCGTCTTCTAAGAGATCTCTTCTAAGAGATCCGCTTCTTCGGGACGCTCTTCTTGTAGGGCGACACCGTCGAGTCGCCGGGGATCCAGAAACGCCAGGGGAAGGCATCCGATCCCCCGTCGCCGGAAACGCCGGTGCGCGGGCCGGTCTCGAAAACGGGCACGGGATGCGGAGGCAGGTCGAGTCGGAACTCACCGCCGAGCGCCACGCCGTCATCCTCCAGGGTGACTCCCAGCGCCACGCACAGGCGGGCCGGGCCGCGAGCGAGGTCGGCATCTGTTTTCGAGGTCAGACGCCGGGAACGGGCGACCTCGAGCCCCGACACCACTTCACCAGCGCGCAACAGTGCCCCTGTGGCCTCACCCGTTGCGCCGCAGACGATATTGGCGCAGACGTGCATGCCGTAGGTGAAATACACGTAGAGGTGACCGGCCGGCCCATACATCGCCGCAGTGCGCTTCGTCGGGCCTCGGAACGCGTGCGAACCGGGGTCGAGTTCGCCGAGGTAAGCCTCGACCTCAGTCAGACGTACCGAGACTCCGCGACCGTGCAGTACCGCGCCCAGCAGGAGCGGCGCAACCTCGGTCGAGGGTCGCGCCAGGAGGTCGAGAAGAGTCAGCGCCCGGTCCCGTAGCCGAAGACGACGACCGCGATCACGACGGCTGCCACGATCACGATGGCGATGCCGGCAATGAGCGGCAACTGCCACGGACGCTTGCCCTCCGACCACGCCTGACGTTCCTGACGGGCTTCGCGGGCAACGGTACGGCGGTCTTGAAAGTTGCTCTTGCCGGAGAGGCTCATGACGTTCCTTAGGGTTTCGGGGTCAGGGTACGGACCGCCGCGGTGAGGGCGGCGAGTTGTTCGGCGACGCGGGCAGGCGCAGTTCCTCCGATACCGGAGCGAGAGGCGATGGATCCGGTCACGGTGAGCACGGACCGCACGTCGGGCGTCAGCCGAGCATCGAGCGCGGCGTAGTCGGCATCCGTGGGCTGGTCGAGGTCGAGCCCACGTTCCTCGCAGAACCGCACGAGGGCGCCGGTGATTTCGTGGGCTTCGCGGAACGGCACTCCCTGACGCACCAGGTGATCGGCGACGTCGGTCGCGAGCGAGAAGCCCTGTGGGGCGAGTTCCGCCATCCGGTCGGTGTCGAAGGTCAAGGTCTCGACCATGCCGGCGAACGCGGGCAGCACGAGCTCGAGGGTCGCCACCGAGTCGAAGACCGGCTCCTTGTCTTCTTGCAGATCGCGGTTGTACGCGAGCGGCAGACCCTTCAGAGTCGTCAGCAGACCGGTGAGGTTGCCGACCAACCGACCGGCCTTACCGCGCGCCAGCTCGGCGATGTCGGGGTTCTTCTTCTGCGGCATGATGCTCGAGCCGGTCGAGTAGGCGTCGTCGAGCCGGGCAAACCCGAACTCGCGGGTCGTCCAGAGGATGACATCCTCGGCGAAGCGCGACAGGTCGATGCCGATCTGCGCGGCGATGTACGCGAACTCGGCCACGACATCCCGAGCGCTCGTAGCGTCGATCGAGTTCGGCAGCGGTTCGCCGAGGTTCAACTCGCGCGCGACGATCGCGGGATCGAGGCCGAGCGCTCCCCCGGCCAGCGCTCCCGCGCCGTACGGCGACGCCTGCGCGCGCACTCGCCAGTCGCGGATGCGTTCGAGGTCGCGCACCAGCGGCCAGGCGTGCGCCAACAAGTGGTGGGCGAGCAGGATCGGTTGCGCGTGCTGAAGGTGCGTGCGGCCGGGCATGACGGCATCTGGATGCGCCGAAGCTTGCGCCGCAATCGCGTCGATCAGGCGCACCACGTAATGGTGGATGGCATCCGCGTGGTCGAGTAGGTACATCCGGATGAGTGTCGCGATCTGATCGTTGCGGCTGCGGCCGGCGCGCAGTTTGCCGCCCAACTCGGGACCGACCTCAGCAACCAGCGCGGCTTCGAGTGCGCCGTGCACGTCTTCGTCGTCGGGAGTGGCGACGAGGTCGCCCGCCTCGAGACGCGTCGCGAGCTTGTCGAGTCCGGCGTGCATCGCCTTCTCTTCGGCGGCCGTCAGGTGACCCGCGGCGGCGAGAGCCTTTGCGTGCGCGCGCGAGCCCGCAAGATCGTAGAGAGCGAGCTGCCAGTCGAAGTGAGTCGAACGGCTCAGAGCTGCGAGTTCGGGGGCTGGACCGCCCTCAAACCGCGCACCCCAGAGCTTGGCCATCAGCTACCGAGGTCCCGCCGCGCCGAGATCTTCGACGGCAGGGACCAAATCTCAATGAACCCCTTCGCCAGCGACTGGTCGAAGGTGTCACCGGTGTCGTAGGTCGCCAGAGAGAAGTCGTAGAGCGACTCGTCACTGCGGCGCCCGGTGGCCACGGCACGGCCGCCCTGCAACGACATCCGGATCTCGCCGGAGACGTGTTTCTGGGTGTCGTCAATGAAGGTGTCGAGATTGCGCTTGAGCCCCGAGAACCAGAGGCCGTCGTAGACGAGTTCGGCCCAGTCGACCTCGACCTTGCGCTTGTAGCGACCGACGGCACGCTCCAGGGTGAGGTTCTCAAGCTCTTCGTGGGCGGCGATGAGCGCAACAGCACCAGGCGCCTCGTAGACCTCGCGGCTCTTGATACCGATCAATCGGTCCTCGACCATGTCGATGCGGCCGATGCCGTGCGCACCGGCCAACTTGTTCATCTGCTCGACAGCCTGCAGCGGAGTCACCGCATGTCCGTCAATCGCCGTCGGGATGCCGCGGGTGAACGTGATGGTCACTTCGTCGGCCGGGCCGTCCACGGCCGGGTCAGCGGTGTACTCATAGAGGTCTTCGATCGGGGCGTTCCACGGATCTTCAAGGAAGCCGGTCTCGACCGCGCGACCCCAGACGTTCTTGTCGATCGAGTACGGGTTCTTCTTCGACTG
>JBDTNW010000107.1:0-5794 GCA_039933575.1 Pseudolysinimonas sp.
AACCGTTGAGCTCGGGTGCGAGCTCAACGGTTGCGCTGACCTCACCAAATGGCTGAGCCCAGCCGTCGCCGTTGATGTCCCAGTAGAACTCGTCGGCGTCGAGGTTGTCGGGCTTGTGCGTGACATCCTGATCCGTGTACTCGATGACGTAGGTGGTATCGCCGTGCTGGTACTGGCCGCAGGGGAGCGCGATAGTGATCGACAGCACGCCTTGGTCGTTGCTGTCGGTACTGGTTGCCGACTCGTAGGACGCGGGTGCGCCGTTGACGGTCACCCCGAGCACTTTGAGCCCCGTGCTGTGTCCGTCGTAGGTCGTGATCAGGTCGCGCCGAATGCCGCGGTTCTGATCGGTTGCCGGGAAGGTCGCGACGAGGGTCTCGGTGGCGTGGAGGGTGGAGCGTCCGCCAGAATCCCGCCCGAGTTCGTACTTTCCATCAAACGACTGAAACTCGAACTGGCTTGCTGTCGGCGATGACGCGCAACTGGCGACACTCGAGATGCCGGATGCCGAGGGAGTGTCGTCGGCGAGGGCGGGAGCCGCCCCCAGAGCCGAGAGGGCGAACACGCCCGCGAGTACAGCGAGGGCACGGGTGATTCTGGGAGCGCGCACGTCGCGAGCGTAGCGGCCCCACCGGTTCAGCGTCGATGCCTGCCGCGCCTCACTCCGAGAAGGTGCCTGACTGAAACGGAATGGCGAAGGTCATCGTCTCGCCGGGGCCGAGGTTGTCGACCGTCATCGAGAACGCACCCCCCGCGCCGTCGACCGTGCACTGGCTGGTCGATCCGATTGGCCCGAAGGAACACGAGTTACCACGGATGAGGTGCTCCGTAAGGGCTCCATCGACCTCCACCCGGGCGCTCACCGTGCCAAACGGCTCGGTCCACGCAGTGCCATTCACCTCCCAATGCAGTTCCTGGTGGTCACCGAGGTCGCCGATGACCGAATGTTGCTGGTAGGTGATGACATAGGTCCGTTCGCCGTGCACGTACTGGCCTTCTGGCACGGCAACGATCACCGAGAGAGTGTCCCCACTTGCGATCGTTTCGTAGGCGAGAGCGTGGCGGTCGGCATCCGTCACCGAGAGGACCTCCAGGTCGGTGGGGTGACCGTCGTAGCCCGTGAAGAGGTTACGTCTGATGCCGCGGTTCTCGTCGTACTCGGGAAACTCCGCCACGAGCCGCTCGGAGGTCACCAGAATCGATCGGCCGCCGTCATCCCGACTGAGCTGGTAGGTCGCGTCGAAGGAAGCGAACGTAAAGTCCCGAACGTCGGCGGTCGGGGTGCCCGACGGCTGGCCGCTCTGACTCGAAACGCTGGGTGTCGGAAGGACACACCCGGTCAGGAGAAGGAGCGAGGCCGCCAACACTGCGGCGATACGGGTGAGGCGACGAAGAGAGGTCACGAGGTCGAGTCTTCCGCATGATCGCCGCCGCATCGATCAGTCGTCGAAGTCGAGACTCAACTTCCGCAGCAAAGAGCTGAGTCGTTCCTGGTCGGCGCGCGACAGCCCGGCCAACAGTTCTGCCTCTTCGGCGACGAGGCCGCTGATGGCGGCATCCACCTGTTCGCGGCCCCGTGAGGTCATCACGACGAGGACGCCGCGGCCGTCGTGCGGATCGGTGCGTCGTTCGACGAGACGCCGTTCGACGAGGCGGTCGATGCGGTTGGTCATCGTGCCGCTCGACACCAGGGTCTGTTGCAGCAGCGCCTTCGGGCTCAACTGGTACGGAGCGCCGGCGCGACGCAGCGCCGCCAGAACGTCGAACTCCCACACTTCCAAATCGGATGCCGCGAACGCCACCCGCCGCGACCGATCGACATGACGAGCGAGCCGCCCAACACGGGAAAGCACCTGGAGCGGGGTGAAGTCGATGTCAGGACGTTCCCGCGACCACGCGTCGACGATCCGGTCGACCTCGTCGGATGCGGGCATCCGTCCATTATCGCGCGCCCTCTCTGTCAAACTAGACCGCGCCCTTCGGGGCTTATCCGCCTTGGTGTAACGGCAGCACGACGGCCTTTGGAGCCGTTAGGACCAGGTTCGAATCCTGGGGGCGGAGCGTCACGTTCGCAACCGGATCCTCACAGCTGGGCCTGGCGCTAGGGAAATCGGCATGGGAAGATCGCGCCCATGACGAAGAAGCGCGCCACAGGAGCCGAAGTCTTTGGGCTTGCGGCCCAATGGGAATTCGTCGAAACCGACACCGATGTTGCAAGAGAGCTTCTGCTCTTCTTGGATGATCGCCGGGTCTTGTTCGGCGAACGCCATTTGGAGGATGAGCGCGACTGTGTCGAGTCTGCGCTTCAGATTCGTGACCAACTGCACGGCTTGCTCCTAAGAGCTCAACCGCACAAACAGCTTGAGGCATCAATGCGCGCGATTCAGTCGGCTTGCAGAGATTTCCTGTCTGCCGCGGGGCGAAACGGAGAGCGTTTTCATCAGGGATTTGTCAGCCCGGGGATGGACCCATTCGCGAGCGCGTTGGCCTTGCTCCGATTCAAGGTTGGTGTCCACGTTGGACTTGTCGCAGATTTTTACAACACGATCGGATTGAGCCAAGAACTCGGAGCTATCGTCCCGAAGCCCGCCGACGACGATGATGCCGGCTGGCTAGCAGCGCAACTGCGCTGAAGCGAGCCCGAGCCGCCTACGCGTCGGAGAGTGGCGACTCGGCAACAGCCCCCCGCCTTGACGACACGGATCCAAGGTCGTCCTCGGGCAATGGGTTGCGATCACGCTGACGCTGAGCCTGCGCTTGGTAGGCTTCGACCCGAAGTCGTGGGAGCGCTCCCACGGGCCGGACATCAGACTCAAGGACGATCAGATGAACCCTGAGATCACGCGTCGCCACCTCCTGCAAATCGGTGCCCTCGTGGGAGCCACAGCCGCCCTTGCCGCGTGCACTCCCGCCGGCGTCCCGACCCCAACCGCATCGGAGACCTGGATGCCGCCGACCGACCCGATGACCTTTCCCGCGAACTACACCTGGGGCGCGGCCACCTCGGCGTTCCAAGTCGAAGGCTCAACCACCGTCGACGGCCGCGGTCCCTCGATCTGGGACACCTTTGCCGCACAGCCGGGGCGTATCCGTGACGGCTCGACGGGCGACCCTGGCGCTGATCACTACCGCCGGTGGGAGAGCGACCTCGACCTGATGGCCGAGCTGGGACTCGGCGCGTACCGATTCTCGGTTGCCTGGCCCCGCATCCAGCCGACAGGTTCGGGTGCGGTCAACCAGATCGGCGTCGACTTCTATCGCAAGCTCGTTGACGGCCTCGTCGAGCGCGGCATCCGACCCGGCATCACGCTCTACCACTGGGATTTGCCGCAGCCCTTGCAGGATGCCGGTGGTTGGCCCGCCCGCGACACCGCCTCCCGGTTTGCCGAGTACTCGCGCATCATGTTCGACGCGCTAGGGGATGTCGACGCCGACTGGTTCACGATCAACGAACCGAAGACCACGGCCTTTGTCGGGCACCTCTACGGTTCACACGCCCCGGGGATCTCCGATCCCAACGCCGCCGCCGCCGCGGTGCACCATCAGCTGCTCGCCCACGGGTTGGCCGTGCAACAGTTCCGTGACAGCGGCGCCCGAGGCAGGATCGGCATCGCGCTCAACCTCACGCCGATTTACCCGACGAGCCAGGAGTTCGTCGATTCCGCTCGCGCAATCGATGGGTTCGAGAATCGGCTGTTCCTCGACCCGGTGCTGCTGGGCACCTATCCCGATGACGGCATCGGCCCTCAGGGCGGCATGCTCAACGCCGACCGCGCACGATTCGATGCGCTCGTTCTCGACGGCGACCTCGCCATCACATCAGCCCCAACGGACTTTCTCGCTATTCAGTACTACGGCGCCTCGGGAGCTGGAGCCGGCGGGCAGTCGGTCACCATGTTCCCGACCTCAAGCGCCTCCTGGCAGCAGATCTACCCGCAGGGTCTGTACGACCTGTTGATGCGACTCAAGGCCGACTACCCGGCAACCCCGATCATCATCACCGAGAACGGCACCCCCGACACCACCGCGGCTGTCACTATCGACGACGCGAATCGGGTCACCTTTTTGCGCGACCACTTCATCCAGGCCTCTCGGGCGATTGCGGATGGGGTGCCACTCGAAGCGCACTACGTCTGGTCACTGCTCGACAACTTCGAGTGGGCCGAGGGTTACACGCAGCGCTGGGGAATCGTCGCCGTCGATTTCGAAACCCAGGAACGCACTCCCAAAGACAGCTTCACCTTCTATCAGGGCGTGATCGCATCGAATTCGGTACCGCTGACGTAGCGCGTTCGATCGCGGCGAGCACGATCGGGCGCGAGAATGGGGTCATGACCGATTCCCGGCTTGCCATCGTCGTCCTCGCCGCTGGGCAGGGCACCCGGATGAAGTCATCCCGGCCCAAGGTGTTGCATGAGCTGGCCGGCATCCCGCTGATCGGTCATGTGCTCGCCACCGCGCGGGAACTCGGCGCGGCCCACGTGCTCACCGTCGTACGTCACGATCGGGATGTCGTGGCCGCCGCCGTTGTCGAATACCTGCCCGACGCGATCGTCGTCGACCAGGACGAGATCCCCGGCACCGGACGCGCTGTCGAGGTCGCGCTCGCAGCACTTCCGGCCGGATTCGACGGCGACGTGGTCGTCGTGTCCGGCGACGTGCCACTTCTCGACGCCGACACCCTCACCAACCTCCTGCAGGCGCACCGGCGGGAGAGCACCGCCGCCACGCTGCTTTCGGCGATTGTGGATGACGCCACCGGGTACGGCCGGATTGTGCGGGATGCATCGGGAGCCATGCTACGGATCGTCGAACACCGCGACGCTAGCGACGACGAGCGCGGGATTGTTGAGATCAACTCGGGCACCTACGTGTTCACTCTTGGCCCGTTGCGCACCCAGTTGGCACGACTCTCTGACGGCAACGAACAGGGCGAGCGGTACCTCACCGACGTCATCGGGCTCCTGCACGACGCCGGTGATCTGGTCGAGGCGGTCGCCGCCGCAGATCCCTGGGTCGTCGAAGGCATCAACGACCGCGTGCAGTTGGCCCGCGCCGCGGCCCGTCTCAACGCGATGATCGTGCGCGGCTGGCAGCTCGCCGGAGTGACCGTGCATGACCCCGCGACCACCTGGATCGACCTGCGCGCGACCCTCGACGAGGATGTCGAGCTGCTGCCTGGCACGCACATCGCGGGTTCGACGACTGTGGCCTCCGGCGCACGCATCGGACCCGACACGACTCTGCGCGACTGTGAGGTGGGTCGGGATGCCGTCATCAGTCGCACCGACGCGACGCTTGCGGTCATCGGCGCGAAGGCATCCGTCGGTCCGTTCGCCTACCTGCGCCCCGGAACCGAACTCGGCGACGGCGGCAAGATCGGAACCTACGTCGAGACCAAGAACGCGAAGATCGGGGCCGGGGCGAAGGTTCCGCACCTGTCGTACATGGGCGACGTCACGATCGGCGAGGGAACCAACATCGGCGCGGGCGGCATCACCGCCAACTACGACGATCTCGAAAAGCACCCGACCACGATCGGCGCGCACGTACACACCGGGGTGCACAATTCGTTCGTCGCGCCGGTCACGATCGGGGACGGCGCGAAGATCGGCGCAGGCACCGTCGTGCGCCGAAACGTTCCCGCCGGAGCGCTCGCGGTGAGTGTCGCGCAGCAGCGCATCACGGAGGGCTGGACCCAACGCAACCGGGCTGGAACCGACTCGGCCCAGGCTGCCTCGGATGCCCAGGACTAACAACTAAACTGGGGCTCCAGCAACAGCCCCGACGGGGG
>JBDTNW010000108.1:0-5787 GCA_039933575.1 Pseudolysinimonas sp.
GTTGGGGGTGCCGTCCGCGGCGATCAGTTCGGCATCCACCAAGCGCTGGTCGGTCGCGTCGAAGCCTTCGATAGCCGGGCCGAGCACGTCAAGCACACCGGCGACAGCCTTCAGGACGCCCTTGCCGCCGTAGCGGTTCGGGTCTTCGTCGCGCAGTTCGTAGGCCTCGAACGCTCCGGTCGAAGCGCCCGACGGAACGGCCGCCCGAGCGACGGTGCCGTCTTCGAGGAGCACCTCCACCTCGACGGTGGGGTTGCCGCGGGAGTCAAGAATCTCGCGAGCGCCGACGGCTTCGATGGCAGACATGTTTGTTCCTTCTTGTTCGTGGGGGCTGGTGGCGGTGCCCGCGTCGATCCTACGGCTGGTTGGTTTGGGTCAAAGGACGGAGGTCGATGGATGCCGCGGTGCTTCCGGCGGGAACGAACGCGAACCTGGTGAAGCCTTCGATCGCGAGTGCTTCGAGGGTCGGCTTGGTGTTCTTCGGACGCTGAACGAGCCGCACCCGTGAGCCTTCGGCGATCAGAGCCGCCTTGAGGCTCATCAACTCCCCGTGGGGAACATCGGCGTCGTGGAGGAGGGCGATGGCATCCGCCGCTCCCACGGTGTCGAGGGTGACGAGATCGACGAGGCGTTCGAACCCGAGCGAGAACCCGGTCGCGGGAACGTCGGTGCCGAGGAAGCGACCGATCATCCCGTCGTAGCGGCCGCCGCCGCCGAGCGAGTACTCGACGCTCGGGTGGGCGAGTTCGAAGATCGGGCCGGTGTAGTAGCCCATGCCGCGAACCAGGAACGGGTCGAAGCGCAACAGACTCGCATCAGGATCGGAACCGCGGGCCGCCAGGACGGCATCGCCGATCGCGACGAGTCCGGCGAGGGCCTCGGCGTTCGGGTTGGCCGGCAGTGCTTTGCGGATGGCGGCTTCGCCGAATGGCAGAAACTCCATCGTCATCGGGCGTCGGAAGAATTCTTCGAGCGCGTCCACCGCGGCAGGCGTGACACCCCGCTCGCGGAGTTCGGCGATCACACCGGGCTGCGCGATCTTGTCGAGTTTGTCGATCGTGATCAGAACGCCGTCGAACTCGGGTTCAGCGAAGCCGAGGGTGGTCAGCATCCCGATCAATAGGCGGCGGTCATTGACGCGAATGAAGCCGTCGTTCAGACCGAGGGCCTCGAGCGCGTCGAGACTTGCGACCAAGAGCTCGGCTTCGGCGAGTGGGCCCGATTCGCCGAGGATGTCGATGTCGCACTGCACGAACTGGCGGTAGCGACCCTTCTGCGGTCGCTCGGCGCGCCACACCGGGGCGATTTGGATGGCGCGGAACACCGCGGGCAGCTCCGCGCGGTGGGTGGCGTAGAAACGCGCAAGCGGAACTGTCAGATCGAACCGCAGCCCGAGGTCAGCGAGTTCGAGCGGTTCGGTCGCGGCCTGCAGATCGTCGCGGGTCAGACCGCGTTTCAGGATGCCGTAGGCCAACTTCTCGTTGTCGCCACCGAGTCCGGCGTGTAGTCGCTCGGAATCTTCGGCGACCGGAGTCTCAATCTCGTCGAACCCGTGCGCCCGGTACACGTCGCGGATGACGCTGAGAATCGCCTCACGGCGAGCCTTCTCGGCGGGCAGAAAGTCACGCATCCCACGGGGTGGGTTCACGGAGGCGGCCACGGCCCCAGTCTGCCAGCCTTGGGCGGTCGATCAGCCGAGCGGCGAGCGTGCGGCAAGAGCCGCCACGAGTCGGGTGATTCCAAACTCGAAGGCGGAATCGAGGTTGCCGCCGAGTTGGAACGCACCCGCCAGCTCCATCGCGATGAAACCGGTCGCCCAAGCCGTCACCGTGCGCGCGGCATTGAGCGCGTCGTCGGGACCCGCGAGTTCGGCGACAACGGTGAGGAGGGGCTCGACTGCCAGAGCGACGGTCTCCGCAGAGGCCGTGGTGGCAGCGGTCTCCGGCGAGAAGACCAGTCGGTAGCCGGCCGGTTGTTCGTGGGCAAAAGTTCTCAGTGCTCGGGCGAGTTGAGGCAGCCGGAGGCGGACGTCACCCGGCGTCGCGTGAGCAACCGAGTCGAGCCGCTGCGTCAAGTCGGCAACGGTGGCTTCGGCCACGAGTCGCACCAGGTCGTCGCGGTTGCGCACGCGCTTGTAGAGGGATGGGGCGCGCACGCCGACCCGATCCGCGACGGCCTGCATCGAGAGTCGGGACAGACCTTCAGACTCCAGGAGGTCGCGGGCGGCGCGGACGATGTCGTCCAGCGACGTGCGGTCAGGCGTCGGCATTCGTTCTCCTTCGCGAACTCTCACCCTATCGCTATTGACCTTAGCCATGATGGCTATGTATCGTAGCCATCATGAAACTCGCTCCCGGACTCCACCGCATCGGCAACGACATCGTCGCCGTCCACCTGATTGACACCGACGCCGGTGTCACCGTGATTGACGCGGGGCTCCCGGGTCAGTGGCGCGAGTTTGTCGCCGAACTGGCGCTCATGGGACGCACGGTCGACGACGTCCGCGGGGTGGTGTTGACCCACGGCGACAGCGACCACGTCGGATTCGCCGAACGGTTGCGACGCGACCACGGCGTACCGATCTACGTGCACGAGAGTGACGCGGGTCGAGCGAAGGGCGAGAAGCCGCCGGCAACACCTGCCGACCCACGCCGACTCGGGCCGATGCTGGAGTTCTTCTGGTACGCCCTGCGTCGGGGCGGACTCTCGAGCACCCCCATCCTCGAGGTCGTCGAGGTGCACGACGGCGACGTGCTCGACCTCCCCGGTTCTCCTCAGGTGATCGGGCTACCGGGTCACTCGCCGGGGAGCATCGCGGTGTACATCCCGACGGTGTCGGCGCTCTTCGTTGGCGATGCGCTGACGACGCGAAGCGTGCTCACCGGCCGCGCCGGAGCGCAACCGGCTCCGTTCACCGACGACGCCCGCGAGGCGCTCGCCTCGATCTCCCGACTTGAGGGGTTGCAGGCCGACTGGGTTATCCCTGGTCACGGTGCCCCGTGGACCCGCGGGGTCGCGGAACTGGTGAAGGACTACCGGGCGGCGGCGAGCAGCTAACCGAGCGGCGGGCAGCCGAGGCCTTGCACGACCCGCGCCCAGTAGTCGACCTGGGCGATCGTGGTGGCCAGCACGACGATCTCACGCTCGGTGAACTGTTCGCGCAACCGCTCGCCGATCTCGCGAGGCACCACGATCGGGGTTCGGGTGAGCAGCAACGAGTACTCGATCGCCAGACGTTCGGCGGCATCGAGGGAGGCCACGTCGGCGGCATCGCGTCGACCCTGAACGACGTCGAGTTCGTCGTGCGTCAGATACTTCTCCCACTCGCGACCGTTGAATCCGATGCAAAACGGGCATTCCACCGCCGACGAGACCGTCATCCGCACGATCTTCAACATCCGTTGATCGACTCGACCGACCGACTTGGCGACCAGCGATTCGAGCACGCCGGTGCCGATCGCCGCCCGCGGATACCAGGTGAGCAGTCGCGCGACGAGCGCATCCTCACCGGTCACTCGGCGCGAGATCCACAGTCCGAATCGCAGCACCAGCGGGATGCGGCGAGGCGGCGCAATGAAGGCCTCCGTAAGCGCGCCCGTGGTCATGGTGCGGGATCGACGGCGACGTCTTCGGCGTGCCGGGAGAGGTGCCGTGCGTACCGCTCGGTGAGCTGCACCATCAGGTCGGGCGTCTCGCGGTCGAGGCCGAACACGTAGCCGGGAAAGTCGAGTTCGCTCTGCCGCGCCCAGATGTCATCGTGCCGGTCCGGCGACAGGATGTCGGCGGGATCCCCAACCGCAACCCAGCCGATCGGAACCGTCGAGTTCGGCGGCAGCACAGTGCGCAGGTGCACGACCGCGTTGATGCGCACCTCACTGCCATCGCCGATCACCGCGCCGTTGAAGACTCGGGCGCCGGTGGCGATGAAGACCTCGTTGCCGATCCGCGCCCCCGAGATGGATGCCAGCGGGCCGACAAGGCAGTGGTCGCCGATCCGGAGCGGATCGCTCGAGCTGGCGCGCAGTACCGCGTTCTCCATCACAATGACGTGTTCGCCCAGCACGATCGGGCCACCTTCGGCGCTGATCACCGCGCCGTGCAGCACTTGGCAGTCGGCGCCGATTGTGACATCGCCGCTGATCAATGCCCCGGGGGCGATCACGGCTTCAGGATGGATGCTCGGGCTGCGCCCGAGGTGCTCGACCAACATGGCGTCACCCTAGACCCGAGCGACGAAGGCGAGACCTACTTCGCCGGGCCAGACACTCCGCGGCGTAGACCGATGCCGAGCCCGATATAGAGCAGCGACCAGCCCACGAGCGCGATGAGACCGAAAAACTGGGGACCGAACTGTGCCGGGATCATCGGCACGACGAGGTATATCCCTGTCACCAGAACCGTCACGCGAGTGAATCCGCGCCACGCGTGCCCACGGAGGATGGCGATGCCAAACACGATCGAGCAGAGTGCGAGCAGAACCGTTGCTGCGCCGTAGAGATCATCGAGAATTTCGACGAACCCAGTGTCTCCGACATCGTTCGCCGCTCCCGCGGCGACGAGTTCCAGGATGCCGAACAGCGTCATTGCGACGGTGGAGGAAATGCCGCCGATCGCCGCCAGACGGGAGTGGCCGGCCAACCCGACACGCCAGGCGGCGAAGAGCCCGGCCGCGAGAACCAGGTGATTCACGGCGACCAGCACCTGGCCCGCGATGAATGGTGCAGCCGTCAACGGATAACTCCAGACGTCCGGTGCCACTGCCGGCGGTACGACGAGCAGCAGGACGGCGAAGGCGGCGGCCAACACCGCGACGATGATGACCAGGGCGCCCAGCACGGGGCGACGGGAGACAGACGGGTGCGCAGCGGTCATGGCGTGTCCTTCGGGGAGGGAGGGAGCGGCGACTAAACTACTCAAGTTACTTGATTATCAAGCCGCCTGAAGAAATGTGAAACCCCAGTATGGCCTCGTCGCATGATCAGGGCAAGCCCCCGGCCAACACGATCGCGATGCTCGGCCAGGCATACAGCCTCTTGGGATTCCGCATCGTCGAAGGTGTGGTCGGGAGCGGGCATCCGATCAAGGCGCGCTACTCCGCCGTATTCGGGCAGTTCGATCCCGGGTCGGCGCCGACCCGCCGGGCCACCGAGCTCGCGCGGGGCGCCGGGATGAGCCCGCAGGCCATGGGTGAGCTCCTCGATGAGATGGAGGAGCTTGGTTACCTCCGTCGCGACGGCGACCCGAGTGACCGGCGCGCGAAGCTCATCAGCATGACGACCCTCGGCACGCACGCCCTGCGCGCCGGCGGTCAGGCGATCGGGAGCCTCGAGGCCGAAATCGCCCGCACCCTGGGTGATGACGGCCGCGCGGAACTACGGCGACTGCTGGAGCTCCTGCTGGCGGAGGGGTGACTCCTGACGTCAGGTCGCGCGCGGCAGGTCAGTGCGACTCGGCGGCCCGAACCTCGCGGCGCAACTCCCGGATCGCCCCCCGCAGGGCCCGTTCGGCATCGAGTCCTGCCGCCTTCGCTCCGGCCACGAGGGCGAGCAGGTCGGCACCGAGTTGCTCCTCAGTTGCGGGAACCGCACGTGCGGACATGGTGACGCCGACCTTGGCTGCACGCCCGAGGGTCTTGTCCGCGAGCGCGAGGGAGGGCATCCCGTCGGGGATTCCGTCGAGCACGCTCGTGCGGTGGGCCTTTTCGACGGCCTTGATCGCCTCCCAGTTGGCGACGACCTGGTCGGCGGTGTCGGCCACGACATCCCCAAAGACATGCGGATGGCGTCC
>JBDTNW010000109.1:0-5787 GCA_039933575.1 Pseudolysinimonas sp.
TCAGGATCGGGCCGAGCGTGACCCACGACTCGTCGGATCCGCCGGGCATGATCGACGGACCGTGCAGCGCGCCCTCCTCGCCACCGGAGATGCCGGCGCCGACGAAGTTGATTCCGGTCGCGCGAACTGCCTTCTCGCGACGGATGGTGTCGGTGAACAGCGCGTTGCCGCCGTCGACGATGATGTCGCCCGGCTCGAAGACCTTGACCAGTTCGTCGATGACGGCGTCGGTGCCGGCGCCCGCCTGCACCATGATCAGCGCGGTGCGCGGCTTCGACAGCGACGCCGCGAAAGCCGCGTAGTCGGGGGACGGAACGAACCCGGCTTCCGGATGCTCATCCATCAGGGTCTGGGTCTTCTCGTACGACCGGTTGTAGATCGCCACCACGTTGCCGGCGCGACTCGCGAGGTTGCGCGCGAGATTCGAGCCCATGACGGCGAGTCCGACGACTCCGATATTGGCGGATGCTGAAGAGGATGAGGCCACGGATTCAGGCTAGCGTGGAGCCGATGTCGTTCCCTCACCCCGTCGTCGTGATGGGTGTCTCGGGCTCGGGCAAGTCCACCATCGGGGCTGCGCTCGCCGAAGCACTGGGCCTTCCTTTCGTGGAAGGCGACGACCTGCATCCCGAAGCCAATCGCGCCAAGATGGCCGCCGGCATCCCGCTGACCGACGCCGACCGCGCACCCTGGCTCGACCGGATCGCCGATGTACTCGCCGACGACCCGTGCGTCATTGCCTGCTCGGCACTCAAGCGGGTTTACCGCGACCGTTTGCGTCAGGCAGCTCCCGACCTCGAACTCGTTTACCTGCACGGGTCACGCGAACTGTTGGCGTCGCGGATCGCCGCCCGCCACCACGCCTACATGCCGGCCTCGCTGCTCGACTCCCAACTCGCCACCCTCGAGGTGCCGCGTGCTGACGAGCATCCGATCGAAGTGGATGTCGCGCTGCCACCCGCGGAGACGGTCGCCCAGATCGTCGCGCAACTCACCAGCACCCCGGATCGGCCGTGACGCCGAGACTGGCTCGCTAGGCTGACGCCGTGTTCCGCCCGCTACTCAGCCTGCTGGCCGCCGCCGGGGCGACCGTCGTTGGTTTGGTCGCCGCCTGGATCGGCGTCGGCATCCACCAGCGCGCGACCGCGGGACTGGTCGCAGATTTCGTCGGCTCCGGCCTGGTGGGAATCGGCGGGCTGCTGCTCGGAGCCGCCGGGGCGACGGTCGCGTTGCACTGGCTCGGCATCTTCGTGGTGGGCGCCATACACGGACTTCTGGGGGCGTTCGCGGTACTGCTCGCTCCGACCTTCGGGCTGTTCTCGGGCAACCTCAACCCGGTGCTCGAGATCTCGGAGATGCTCGGGGGGCTTAGCTCGGACTTCGGCGCCCCCTCGGCGATCTTCTACTTCAGCGGCACGGCCCTCGTGCTCGGCACCTTCCTCGCGGCCGCGGCGCTCGGGGTGCGGTCGCGCCTCTCGTCACGTCCGGCCACCCAGCGATCGCAGGTAATCGCCGCACTAGTGAGCGGTCCCGCGCTGATCGGTGCGGTGATCCTCGTCATCTTCGCGGGCGGTTGGTTCGGGCAGCAGTACGTGACCCTGTTCCAGTACGACCTGGTTTCTGCGGTGCTGTTGGTCGGCGCGACCGGGCTCGCCGGGGTGGCCGGCTTGTGCCTTCGGTGGAGTTCGAGGGGCGCGATTCTGAGCGGTCTGGTGGTCGCTATCGCGGGAACCGCCGCGATTCTCGCCGATCGGATACTGCCCGCCGCGGTGGCCGCTCAACTTCCGATCGCCTACGGCGAGCTGGTGCTGCTGGGCTTCACCTTTCTCGGGGTCGCAATCGGGGGAGCCGTTCGTGCTCGAAACGCGGTTCCCGGGCACGCCGTCGCCCTGTAACATGGGCCACTGAACTTCGGCGAGGGCTTCCGTTGGGAAGCCGTGATCGACGCGGTGGGCGGCATCCGTCTTCCTCGCGCTTGCGAAGCGCTTGAGTTGAACCAGTCTTGTGACACAAGAGCCACGACGGGGCTGACGCCCCGAACACCAAGGAGTACAGCCATGGCTGAACACGGCAAGGCCGCCAAGAAGGTCGTTGACCACACCGACGACAACAAGCTCAACGCCGAACTGCGCACCGAGTTCGGCAAGGGCTACGCCCGCCGCCTCCGTGCCGCCGGCAAGATTCCGGCGGTCATCTACGGCCACGGCACCGACCCGCAGCACGTCGCGCTCCCCGGTCACGAGGTTGGGCTCATCCTGCGCAAGGCGAACCAGGTGCTCGAACTCGACATTGCCGGCAAGAGCCAGCTCGCGCTCGTGAAAGACGTGCAGAAGGACCCGGTGCGCCAGATCATCGAGCACCTCGACCTCGTCGTCGTGCGCAAGGGCGAGAAGGTCACCGTCGACATCCCGGTGCACCTCGAAGGCGAGGCGGCTCCCGAGACCCGCGTCAACCAGGACTCCAACACGATCTCGCTCGAGGTCGAGGCCACGCACATCCCGGAGAGCGTCGTCGTGAGCATCGAAGGCCTGCGCGAAGGCTCGATGGTCTTCGCGAAGGACGTCAAGCTGCCCAGCGGCGCGACTCTCGTCACCGATCCTGAGGTTCTCATCGTCGGCATCACGGGCGAGGCCCAGGTCGACCTCGGCGAAGAGGCCGTGGCCGAGGGTGCCGAGGGCGAAGCCGCCGAGGGCGACGCTGAGGCCACGGCCGACGCCGAGGCCGCCGCCGCCGACGCCGAGTAGTTTTCTCACGTCATGGCCGACGCTGATGACGGCTGGCTCGTGGTCGGGCTCGGGAATCCCGGGCCCGGCTACGCCAGCCACCGTCACAACGTCGGGCAGATGGTCATCGGCACACTCGCCGAACGTATTGGTGCGCGATTCAAGGTGCACAAAACCCGGTCCTCGGTCGCCGAAGGGCGACTCACGCCGGGCGGTGCTCGCCTCGTCCTCGGGGCGCCGACGAGTTTCATGAACACCTCCGGCGGACCCGTCGCGGCGCTCGTGAAGTTCTACAAAACCTCGCCTGACCGCATCATCGTCGTGCATGACGAGCTCGACATCCCGTTCGACGAGGTGCGACTGAAGGTGGGCGGTGGGCCGGGCGGCCACAACGGCGTGAAGGACATCATCGCGGCTCTGGGGACGCCCGACTTCATCCGGGTTCGGGTCGGGATCGGGCGCCCGCCGGGTCGACAGGATCCCGCCGACTTCGTGCTGACCGCGTTCTCGACCGCCGAGAAGAAGGTGCTGCCCAACCTGCTGTCGGATGCCGCCGACGCTGTTGAAGATGTCATCCGCGAGGGTCTGGTCGCCGCGCAGCAGCGCCACCACTCCCCGAAGGACTGAGCGGCGAGGTCGGTCGCCCCACCTAAGCTCGAACGAGTGGGTCTCGAGACGACGATTCCGGCGCTGACGCGCGCCCCCGAGCTCCACGACGCCCTGAATGCGGCGCACCGGGATGCTGACTTCAGCCTCGTCGACGGCCTGAGGGTTCCGCTTCTGGTCTCCCTCCTCGGTCAGCGGCAGAGCCCGCAGGCACTCCTCGCGGTCGTCGCCACAAGCCGCGATGTCGAGGCGGTGTCGGCTGCCTTCCGCTGCTACACCCCCGACGCACAGGTGCTCGAGTTTCCCGCCTGGGAGACGCTGCCGCACGAACGCCTGAGCCCGAGCGCCGAGACTGTCGGCACGCGCCTGCGCGCCCTTCGGCAGATCAAAGCGTGGGACCGAAAAGGTCACCTGATCGTGGTGGCAAGTGTCCGGGCGGCCCTCCAGCCGATGGCCCCAGGACTCGCCGAGATCGAGTCGATCGTTCTGGCCGGCAAGGGTCGCGGCTATGAACTCGCCGCACTGGCGCTCCGGCTGGCTTCACTCGCCTACGCACGCGTCGACCTGGTCACTCGCCGCGGTGAGTTCGCGGTGCGGGGCGGCATCCTCGACGTCTTCCCGCCCGATGCCGAGCATCCGGTTCGCGCCGAGTTTTTCGGCGACGAGCTCGAGCAGCTTCGCCAGTTCTCGGTCGCTGACCAGCGGTCGTTGCCCGGGGACGTCGAGTCCGTCGAGCTGCTGCCGGCACGGGAGCTGCTGCTGACCGACAACGTGCGGCAGCGCGCCCGCGAGATGGAGCGCGAGTTTCCGAACCTGTCGGGCATGCTCGCCAAACTCGCGGAAGGCATCCCGGCCGATGGGATGGAGAGCCTCGCCCCCGCGCTGCTCGGAACCCTGGTGCCGCTCACCGATGCCTTCCCCGAGGATGCCGCGGTCGCCATCCTCGCTCCCGAGCGCGTCGCAACCCGGGCGGTGAATCTGGCCGACACTAACCGCGAGTTTCTCGACGCGGCGTGGAGCGCGGCGACCGCCGGAGCGCAGGCGCCGATCGACCCTTCGACGTGGCTCAGGACAGGCCTCGGGTCGGGCGATTTCCTCACCGTCAACGCGCTGAGGAGGGCCGCCGGGAAACGCACCTGGTGGACCCTCAGCCCGTTCGACTCCGACGCGGATGAGGTGATCCGCGTGCAGGCGTTCTCGATCCCGGCCTTCGCGGGTCAGGTCGACGGCGCTGTCAACTACGTGGCCGACCTCGTGCGAGACGGCTGGGATGTCACCGTCACTGCCGCCGGTACGGGCATGGTCGAGCGCGCGCGTGACGTGCTGGCGGACGCGGGGGTGCAACCCCACGTCGAGCAGGCGAGCGTCGAAGCCGGGTTCGCTCTGCAGGGAGAGAAGATCGCGGTCGTCTCCGAGGCGGAGTTCTACGGTCGCGCCGCCGGGGTCGACTCTCGGCAGGTGAAGCGACTCGCGAGCAAACGCCGTAGCGTCGTCGACCCGCTGCAACTCAAGTCGGGCGACTTCGTCGTTCACGAGACCCACGGCATCGGGCGGTTCGTCGAACTCATCCAGCGCGAGGTCGCGTCGGGGGAGCGCACCGCGCGCGGGCCGCTGGGCAGTACTCACGCGAAGGTCGTGCGCGAGTACCTGGTCATCGAGTACGCCTCGTCGAAGCGCGGCCATCCTGCCGATCGACTGTCAGTGCCCACCGACCAACTCGATCTGCTGACCCGCTACGTCGGCGGCGAGGCTCCGGCCCTGTCGAAGATGGGTGGCTCGGATTGGGCTGCCGCGAAGGGCAAGGCTCGCAAGGCTGTGCGCGACATCGCGGTCGAACTGGTGAAGCTCTACTCCGCCCGGATGGCGAGTGTTGGGCACGCCTTCCCGCCCGACACCCCGTGGCAGCGCGAACTCGAAGAGGCGTTCCCGTTCGTCGAGACGCCCGACCAGGTGATCACGATCGACGAGGTCAAGGCCGACATGGAGCGGCCGATCCCGATGGACCGCCTGGTCTCGGGCGACGTCGGCTACGGCAAGACCGAGATCGCGATTCGCGCCGCCTTCAAGGCCGTGCAAGACGGCAAGCAGGTCGCGATGCTGGTGCCGACGACCCTGCTCGTGCGTCAGCACATGGAGACTTTCGCCGAACGCTTCGCCGGGTTCCCCGTACACCTGCGCGCGCTTAGCCGGTTCCAGAGCGACAAAGAGTCGAAAGACACGATCGAGGGTCTAGCGAGCGGAGTGGTGGATGTCGTGATCGGCACCCATCGACTGCTGAGCGACGGCATCCGCTTCAAGGATCTTGGGCTCGTGATCATCGACGAAGAGCAGCGTTTCGGCGTCGAACACAAGGACGCACTCAAGAAACTGAAGACCAACGTCGACATCCTGGCGATGTCGGCGACGCCGATTCCGCGCACGCTCGAGATGGCGGTCACCGGCATCCGCGAAATGTCGA
>JBDTNW010000110.1:0-5748 GCA_039933575.1 Pseudolysinimonas sp.
ACTCCTGGCCGGCTCGACCGATCGGGTCGGTGCCGCGCGGGCTCGTTTGCCGCGTCGGGTCGGCACGGTCACCATCCACCTGAAGTGCGGTCACCTCGGAGTGGTAGCCGGTGGTCTGC
Source organism: Pseudolysinimonas sp. (assembly GCA_039933575.1). GTDB lineage: Bacteria > Actinomycetota > Actinomycetes > Actinomycetales > Microbacteriaceae > Pseudolysinimonas_A. Next base: position 120 of record JBDTNW010000110.1, read on the forward strand.
TCGGACCGCTTCCACGACGAGTCCCACTTGTCGCTGCTCGACCAGTAGCTGGCATCCAGAATGATGTTCGTGATCGGCACGGTGCCGGTGTAGTTGGCGAGCACCTGGGCGGCGAGATCGTCGAGTTTCGGGGCACCCTTGTAGACGCTCTCCGACCCCGCGGGCAGAGCGCTCAGGGTCGCGTCGCCACGACCGACGAGAACGATCGAGCCGGGGGTAGACCCGGCGAAAACCGAGGTCTTGATCTGATAGTCGGGCCCGAGCACGGAGAGCGCTGCCGCAGCAGTCAGCACCTTCATGACGCTCGCCGTGGAGGCGGCCGTCGTGCCGTTGCGGTCGAACAGCACCTCACCGGTGTCGGCCCGCATCACGGAACCCGAAAAGTTCAGCAGTCGATCGTCGGCCGCCTGGGGAGCCACCGAACAGGTGCGCAACCTGCTGGCGGCGAGGTCGGCGTCGGGCACCGCCCGTGGCGGATCAGGGGTCGGGGTCGCCGTCGGCACGACGGCCACGGCGGATCCAACGGTGATCCCGGCGAACACTGCGCCCGAGCCGAGAAGCACAAACACGATCGCGAGGGCACCCACGATCCACCCGGTGGGGTGCTTGGCGAAGAACCCGCCAATACCTTTCGGGGGTGGCTCACCATTTGAGGGTGGTGGCACCGACTTGCCTCGGGATGCCGACGGCCTACGTCGCGACGCAGCTTCCTGAGCTTCCCGAGCCGCCCTGCGGCTCATCGGTTGCTCGTCAGTCACCCCGTAATGGTACGCGACCGACCCCTTCTCACCCGCGGCATCCCGACCCGTTCGGGATGCCGCGTGTGAGAAGGAGCCGACGTGGCGTCAGCGGATCAGCAGCCACCCCAACGAGCTGCGGCCCGAGTGAAGGAGTAGGCCTCATTCGGGATGCCGCCGTGCGACATCGCGAAGTAGATGCAGACGCCACCGGTGCTTCCGGCGTACGACGGTCGGTAGAGCGAGAGCCGGTGCGGGGCGGAGTTCCACCACTTGGTAGCGACAGTCGCACCCGAGTTTCCCGAGCCACCGGCAAGGTTGCCGTCGCAGCCCGTGTCGGGCACACCGTCGGAACGCGTTTGCGGCTTGTGACCCCAGGCGCTGGCCGGGTCTTCGCTCGGGTCTTCCGCCATCCAGAACAAGCGGGATTCCATGCAGGAGTCGTAGCGGAAGTTCGCGAGCGGCACCGGGTTGAGGCAGTTGTCGACGCGGATCTGGTTGTAGGTCGCGGCGAACGAGGCCAGGTCATCCGAGGTGGTGCCTCCGACACCGCCGTCCGAGGTGATGCCAGGTGCGCCGCCGGTCGAGCCGCCGACGTTGCCCGGGCAGGACGCGCCGGCTGCTTCTAGCGCGGCACGACGTTCGACAGTTCCGCTTGCGCGACCCGAGGAACTGACCGGCGGAAGAGGCTTGGGCACCGGCTTCTGCGCGACGTGTTCTGAGTCGACGTTGGTCGGAGCCGCTGCGGCGGCTGCGAAATCGATGGTCTGGGTTGCGGCCGAAATGGCCGACGACGAGGGGTCAACGACGAGCAGTGACGCGATGGCGGGGCCGGTCGAAACCGGGGCCGCATGTGCGCTCGACAAGAAGGAAGGTCCGCCGCCGCCGATGAACGGCAGCACCAGAACGAGGACCGCCGTGAAGACGGTCGACAGAATCAATGTTCGTTTCATGTCCTAGCCCCCCCGGACCAGCCGAACGCTTCCCCCCTCAGAGCTGCGTCGGTTCCTTGAAGGTATGCCTCGACTCGGCCCGAATCAACCCGAAAAGCCGTCAAACGCGGAATCGGACCCCCACACTGGGGGCACGAACCGCCCGGCGAGCCGCAGATGCACCGAAAGACCCGCAGTGTAAGCACCCCAAAAGGGGGTCAGGCCGCCTCGGCTACCTCCGACACCTCTTCGGGAGTGAGTTCGGCCTGCTTGCGAGCACGCCCGGGCAGGATGAACGCGAGCCCGACCGAGAGCACGCTGAACCCGACCGCCCACCAGAAGGCAATCTCGAACCCGGTCGCGAGCGATCCGGCGGCGGTTGCCGCAGTGGCCAGGATGACGGCGAGCAGCGCCACCCCGAGAGACCCGCCGACCTGCTGGGCGATTCGAGTGAGAACACTCGCGTGCGGAACCTCCTCGTGTTCGAGACCGATGAAGGCCACGGCCATCAGCGGGATGAAGACGACGCCCATCCCGAGTCCGCGCACCAGCAAGGTGGCGCCCAACAGCCAGATCGGGGTGTCGGCGTCGGCAAAGGCGAAGGGCACCGTTGCCAACGCGACCACTGCGAACCCGATGATCGCGACGGTGCGCCCCCCGATCCGGTCCATCAGGCGGCCGGCGAGGGTGCGACTCATCAGCGATCCGACGCCCTGCGGGATGAGCAGCAACCCCGCCCCGAGCGCGTCGGCTCCCCGCAACTCCTGCCAATACAGCGGCAGCAACAACATCGACCCGTAGAGGGATGCGCCGGTCAGAAACATCAGCGCTGTCGCCGACCAGGTGGCGCGGTGCCGAAGCACGCGCAGGTCGAGCAGCGGTGCCTGCTTCTTGCGCAACGCCCAGAGCACGAAGCCGACGAGCAGCACGGCACCGGCGGCGACCGGAACGATGACATCCACGTTCGCGAAGCCACCGTCGAGCGCGACGTTCGAGAGACCCCAGAGCAGAGCGACCAGCGCCGGCGCAAGTAGCACGAAGCCGACGACGTCGAGGCGGATGGGCTTCGAAGGGCCATCTGCGGGCAGCATCCGCCAGGCAAGGAACAGGCCCACCAGGCCGAGCGGGATGTTGACCAGGAACAGCCACTGCCAGTCACCGATCGCGAGGATGAGCCCGCCGATCACCGGGCCGAGGATCGGGCCTAGCGCCGTCGGCAGCGCGACGGTCGCCATCAGGCGTCCGAGGTTCTGGCCCCGCGCAGCCTGCATGATCATCGTGGTCAGCAGCGGCAGCATCGCCCCGCCGCCGAGCCCCTGGATCACCCGGAACGCGATGAGGCTCTCGGCGTTCCATGCCGTTGCGCAGAGCGCCGAGCCGATCAGGAACACGGTGAGAGCGATCATCCACAACCGCTTGCCGCCGAGCCGACCTTGCAGCCAGCCGACAAGCGGGATGGTGACGCCGAGTGCGAGCAGGTATCCCGTGCTCACCCATTGGATCGTTGCGATGTCGGTATTCAGATCGGTCGCGAGCTGGCGCAGCGCGACCGCGACGATCGTGGTGTCGAAGATGACCGCGATGCCGCCGACGAGCAGCGCAATCGCGATGCGCATGACCGCGGGGTCGAGCTTTGCGGGGGTGGGAGTGGTCGTTGACATGGTCGCCTTAGGGTACGGAGTTGTATCTAACTTCGGATATGTTACGCCGCCGCGATAAGATACGCAAGTGGACCTAAAACCAGAGGCGGGCACGCGGCGACGCGGAGCGGAACTCGAGAATGCCATCCTCTCCGCAGCCTGGGCGGAACTGACCGAGAACGGCTATTCCGCTTTCACTTTCGAGTCCATTGCCGCGCGCGCCGGCACCAGTCGTCCGGTGCTCTACCGGCGCTGGAAGGATCGCGACCAGCTCATGCTCGCCGCAATCGATCGCGAACGCCTGCGCAACCCGATCGAAGTACCCGACACCGGCAACCTCCGCGACGACATCGTCATGCTGATGCAGAGGGTGAACTTGGCCCGCGCCGGCTTCGCGGCCCTGATGAGCGCCCAACTCACCGACTACTTTCGGGCGACCGGCAAGACCCTTTTCACCGAACTCAAGCGGCTACTGCGAACGGGACCACAGGGTGGCGCCGGCGCCATGGATCTGATCCTCGGGCACGCGGCGGCACGCGGCGAGCTTGACCCGTCGGTGCTCGACGCCCGCACGATCGAGTTGCCGGCGACCCTCATGCGGTACGAAATGCTGATCGAACAGAAGCGCTTGCCCGACAGCGTGATCGAGGAGATCGTCGACGACATCTGGATGCCGCTGCTGCGTGCGAAGGGCGCGTTGCTCTGATCGCGTGGTGCGAGCGCGCTCGAATCGGAACTTCGGGAAGGCGCCGGAGATCACAGCCTAGGACTCGTGACCGACCGCAGGAGGCGACGTGGTGCCGATGTTGAGCGAGGCGCCAGCGGCTGAGGGGCGACCGTGTCGGAGCACGACGATCGAAACGGCCGCAATCCACAGGAAGGTCGGTTGGAACGCTGCAATGAACAGCGGGATGTTGGTGACCAGCACGGGGCGCAAAATCGTTACCGTGCCCGCCACGACACCGAACCAAGCGAGCCAGCGAGGCAGGTCACTGCCGCGCAGCGACACCGCGCTGATGGTGACGATGACAACCCCGAGAGCAACCTGACCTTGGGCGAGAGCTGTTGACCAGAGCCCCTGTAGGAGCAGCACCGAATTGCTGTCAAGGTGATAGTCGGGCGTTGAGCGCAACACGACGGCGATGCCCGTTGACAGCGTCTCCGACAGTAGGCCGCCGGCCAGGAACAGCGCCGACCCGATCATGACAACACCGCGAGCCCAGTCCGAAAGGTCGGAATCGTTGACAACGCGACGCAACCCGGCGAAGAACCCGATCCCGAACACGAAAATCAAGTTCGAGAGAACGAAGAACACCACCATCTGGTCAACGTTCCCGCCCTCTCGAAGGTAATCCGCGAACTTCGAAGCCGCGCCGGCGTCCCAGTAGCTCGGGATTCTTTGTACGGCCTGCGACAGGGGCCCATTAATCAGAATGGCCAGTACCATCCCGACCCCACACCATCCCGTCAATAGCGCTGCTCTGCCGCTGAGGTTGAAGGTGCGGCCTGCCGCGTGGCCTGCACGCTCGGAGGTGATCTTTCGCTGCGGTCTCATCATTCGCTCCTTTTTGTAGTACAACTCTATTGAGAGTAGTACCACTCTATTAGATGGGCTGCGGCTAAACTAGCGCACGTGAGTTCCACTCCGCGCAAGCCGACGCATCGGCAGCGTCAAGCGCAGGAAACCAAGGACCGGGTCGTGGCCGCCGCCCGCGATCTGATGGCTCGCAATGGGTGGGTCGCGACCTCGATCGATGCCATCGCCAAGGAAGCCGACGTCGCGCCCCAGACGATCTACGCCGCCTTCGGAAACAAGCGCGCCCTACTTGAAGGCATGCGAACGGTCATGCTTCGAGACTCGAAGATCCCCCAACTGATGGCACAAGCCTCCACCGAGCCGATCGCGTCTCAGCGCTTGAGACTCTGGGCCCAACTCGTGCGTCAGCAGATGGAAACCAGTTATGACGTGATCTCCATCCATCGTCAAGCCGCCGCAGCCGACCCCAAAGTTGCCGCCGACTACAGACGGGTGCTCGACAATCGGGCATCAAACTTCGCTGAGTTCATTCACGAGATCCGCAAAGAATTGGCGCCTGGTGTCAACGAGGCAACCGCAACGGACCTGCTCTGGACCTTCTCCAACGAAGAGATCTACCGTGAGCTGGTCCACGAACGAGGCTGGTCGAGAGACCGTTACGAGCAATGGCTTGGCGATACTCTCGTGGCGCAACTCATGACGCAACCCCCGCAACGGAAGGCCTGAACTGAGCCACCTGTCAGAATCGAACTGACGACCTATTCATTACGAGTGAATCGCTCT
>JBDTNW010000111.1:0-5714 GCA_039933575.1 Pseudolysinimonas sp.
CGTCGAGTCGATCGGGGTAGGGGTCCCCGCTCCTTCGGCTCGACGATTCGATCCGTATCCGGCGAGGAACGAGTTACTCCTCGTGCGGCCGATCCCCCGACTCGTCACCGAGCAACTCTTCAAGCGCCCGATCAACCTCGTCGGGCTCAGGCGTGCCGGAGGAGAGCCGAGTGATGAGCGCAGTCGGGGAGTCGATGTCGGAGTCGCCGGGGACGAGGTCGGGATGTGACCACAGGTTGTCCCGAGCGTCGGCGCCGACGGCATCCGTCACGGCCTGCCACATGGCCGCAGCTTCCCGCAGGCGTCGCGGCCGCAGTTCGAGCCCGACGAGGGTCGAGAACGCCGACTCGGCAGGTCCACCTGCGGCACGGCGACGTCGCACCGATTCGGCGATGGCGACGCTGCGGGGCAGGCGCGTGGTGGCGGCGGCGGTGACAACATCCACCCAGCCTTCGATGAGGGCGAGCATCGTCTCGAGCCGGCCGAGGGCGGCGAGTTGGTCGTCGGTTTTGGGGGGGATGAGCGCTCCGCTGGTGACGGCATCCCGTAGCTGGTCGGGGTTCTGCGGGTCGAAGTCGGCCGCGAGTTCTTGCAGGCGGTCGGAGTCGATGTGCACGCCGCGGGCGAAGTCGGTGATCTGGGTGAGCAGGTGCAGCCGCAGCCATTTCGCGTGGCGAAACAGTCGGGCGTGCGCGAGTTCACGCACCGCAAGGTAGAGGCGGATCTCGTCGGCCGGGATGTCGAGGCCGGCCCCGAAAGCATCGACGTTTTGCGGCACGAGGGCGGCTTGCCGGTTCTCACCGTCGAGCAGCGGGATGCCGACATCCCCACCCGACACGGCCTCACTGGCGAGCTGCCCGACGACTTGTCCGAGCTGCATCGCGAACAGCGTGCCGCCGATGTTGCGCATCAGTTTGCCGGCGCCACCCATCATCGCGCCGAGCTCTTCGGGGGCGTGCTCTTCGAGAACTTCGGTGAGGGCGTTGGCGATCGAGTTGGCGACCGGTTCGGCCAGTTGGATCCACACCGGCAGGGTCGCCTCGGCCCAGCCCGCGCGGGTGAGCAGCACGGGTTCGACGGTGAGGGATGAGATTGCGGTGGCTTCGTCGAGCCAGAGGGCGGCGACGTGGAGCGCCTGCTCCAGCGCCGAGCGTTCCGCGGGGGTGCTCGGCACGGCCGATCGGGAGGCGAGGGCGCGGGCTTGTTCGGTGGCGAGACTCCAGTTGATGCCATCGCCGGAGTTCTGCAGGGCCTGCTGCAGTTGCCCGATCAGCCGCTGCACCATCTCGGGGTCGTCGGGGAGCCCGGCGGCGGCAGCTAGCTTTGCGGGGTCGAGTTCGGTGTTGCCGGCAAGAAACTCGCGCAGCATTTCGCGGAACTCTTCGGTTCCGTCGCCCTCGTCACCTTCAGGGTCGGGCGCGTTCTCGGCCATGTTGACTACGCTAGCCCGAGCATCTTGGCTTGGACTGGCCAGCGCACTGCGCCGCCAGCGAACACGAAGCCGCCGTGGACGACGAAAGAAGAGTGCAGGTTTGTTCGAGTCCGACGTGCAGCCGACTGACGACTATCGCCCGGCACCCACACCGTGGACTGTCTACCTGGGGTTCGTGCTCCTGGTGCTTGCCGTCGTCGGCATCGTGGTGTTTGCGACTTCTCCTGCTCCCTATGTCATTGAGAGGCCCGGCCCGGTCTTCAACACCCTCGGGCAGGTCGAGAACTCCCACGGCGACGAGGTGGAGTTGATCGACATCCCGCACGAAACGACGTACCCGACGTCGGGCACCCTTGACATGCTGACGGTCTACCTCGATGGTTCTCCGCAGACGCCAATCTCGTGGATCGATGTCGCTCTTGCCTGGTTCAACCCGAGCCGGTCGATCGTTGCGCTCGACGCTGTCTTCCCTCCGGGACAGACCGACGATGAGGCGAACCAGGAAAGCGCCCAGCAGATGGACTCCTCACAGCAGGATGCCGTCGCCGCCGCGCTGACCGAACTCGGCATCCCGTACACGAGCACCCTCGCTGTTGCCGAGGTCATCACGGGCACCCCGGCGGATGGCGTCCTTCAAGCCGGCGACGAGCTGCTGTCGGCAGGCGGTATCAGACTCGACAACGTCGAACAACTGCGCGCCAAACTCGCGGCGTCAGGAGTAGGCGTGCCGATTGAGCTCGGCATCCGCCGCGCCGGTGTCGAGCAAACGGTGACCCTCTCGCCGGAGCCGTCGCCTCAAGACGGATCTGCGACGATCGGCATCTACCCGGGCGCGACGTACGAGTTTCCGATTGACGTGAACATCCAGCTCAACAACGTCGGCGGGCCCAGCGCCGGCACGATGTTCGCCCTCGGCATCTACGACAAGTTGACGCCCGGCGAACTTGCCGGCGGCGAAAAGATCGCAGGCACCGGCACGATCGACGGTTCGGGAACCGTCGGCGCGATTGGCGGCATCGTGCAGAAGATGTACGGAGCACGCGACGATGGGGCCGACTGGTTCCTGGCTCCAGAGTCGAACTGCTCCGAGGTCGTTGGACACATCCCCGATGGCATCCGGGTCTTCTCGATTTCGACCCTCGATGAAGCCATCAAGTCGGTCGAGGCGATCGCGAATGGTGACACGTCGTCGCTCGCCACCTGCCAGGCGGAGCCCGCTCAGGGTTAACCTCGGCGGGCGGCCTTTCAGCCGCGCGGCTTAGGATTGCTGCGATCTGAAGGAGCTGTGTTGTCAACCACTCGCCCCGCCGCTGCGGCTGCACCACCCGCCCGTAACCGCACCCGCGCCGCCGTAGCCATCGCCGCCGCGGTGGTCGCCGCGCTGGTGATCGGCTTCTTCATTTTCTCCGGCTTCTACACCGACGTGCTCTGGTTCGACCAGCTCAACTTCCTCGAGGTGCTCACCACTCAGTGGGCTTCCTTTGGGGTGATGTTCGGAGTCGGTTTCGTGGCGATGGCACTTGTCGTCTGGGTGAGCATTGCGCTCGCGTACCGTTCGCGTCCGGTGTACGCGAAGTTGAACTCGCAACTCGATCGCTACCAGCAGGTCATCGAACCGCTGCGTCGGATCGCGATGATTGGCATCCCGATCGTTCTCGGTCTCTTCATGGGCGTCTCGACCGCGACTCGGTGGCAGACGGCGCTTCAGTACATCCACCGCACGTCGTTCGGTCAGCCCGACCCGCAGTTCCACCTCGATGTCTCGTTCTACGTCTACGAGTTGCCGTTCTATCGCGGCATCCTGGCGTACGGTTCTGCCGTCGTTTTGATCGCGATGCTTGCTGCGCTCGCCACCGCCTACATCTACGGCGGCATCCAGATCAGCGGACGCGAGGTGCGGGTCACGCGACGCGCCCGCATCCAGCTCGCGATCACCGCAGCGATCTACCTCGGCATTCAGGCCGTCAGCATCTGGTTCGACCAGTATGCGACGCTCACCGATCAGAAGGAACTGATCACCGGGGCCTCGTACGCCGACGTCTTCGCGACGATTCCCGGTCGCGCAATCCTCGCCGGTATCGCGGTTCTGGTTGCCGTGCTGTTCCTCGTGACATCGGTCATCGGTCGCTGGCGGCTGCCCCTCATCGGCACCGCGCTGCTGATCGTCTCGGGCCTCATCCTCGGATCGATCTACCCGGCAATCGTCGACCGGCTTCAGGTCGAGCCGACCGCAGGCAAGCTCGAAGCGCCCTACATCCAACGCAACATCGAGGCGACCCGTGAGGCTTACGGTGTCGCCAACGTCGACGTGCAGTCGTACAACGCCGTCTCGACGGCCGAGGAGGGTGCGTTGCGCGCCGACGCAAACACGACGGCCAGCATCCGCATTCTTGACCCTGCGCTGGTATCCAAGACGTTCTCTCAGCTCGAGCGCGTGCGGCAGTACTACCAGTTCGCGACACATCTCGATGTCGACCGCTACAACATCGCCGGCAAGATCCAAGACACCGTTGTCGCCGTCCGCGAACTCAACCAAGACCCGGCCGCCTCCTGGTACAACAACACTCTCGTCTTCACCCACGGCTACGGCCTGGTCGCTGCGTACGGCAACCAGCGGGATGCCCAGGGCCAGCCGGAGTTCCTCGAGTCGGGTATCCCCAGCGCGGGGTTGCTTGGCGACTTCGAGCCTCGGATTTACTTCGGTGAGACATCCCCGGAGTACTCGATCGTCGGCGCGGCCGCCGGAGCCGCGGGTGGCGGCGTAGAGGTCGACTACCCGTCGACGTCCGACACGAGCGACACCAACGCACAAAAGACCACGTTCGCGGGCAACGGCGGCCCGAAACTCTCGGGGCTGTTCACCCGGCTCGCGTACGCGGTCAAGTTCCAGTCGCAGCAGATCTTGCTCTCCGAGGACGTCACCGACGACTCGCAGATCTTGTACGAGCGCAACCCGATCGACCGCGTGCAGAAGGTCGCCCCGTACCTGACCCTCGACAGCGACGCCTACCCGGCCGTCGTCGATGGCCGGATCGTCTGGATCGTCGACGGCTACACGACGACCGCGAGCTACCCGTACTCGCACATCGAGTCGCTGTCTGCGGCGATCACCGACACCAACACGCCGGCGCAGGCCTACGCCACCGACGACATCAACTACATCCGCAACTCCGTCAAAGCCACGGTGGATGCCTACGACGGCAAGGTCACGCTCTACCAGTGGGATGACACCGACCCGGTGCTGAAGACCTGGATGAATATCTTCCCGGGCACCGTCAAGCCGAAGAGCGACATGAGCGCCGACCTGCTCGCGCACGTGCGCTACCCGGCAGACCTGTTCAAGGTGCAGCGTTCGATCGTCGCGACCTACCACGTCACCGACCCGATCGAGTTCTACTCGGGCACGGATGCCTGGACCACCCCCGACGACCCGGCGGTGGCATCCACTGCGCCCCAGCCGCCGTACTACCTGACGATGCAGCTCCCGGGCGACACCAAGTCGGCCTTCACGCTGTACTCGACCTACATTCCGCGAACCTCAGGCGACAGCCAAAACATCCTGACCGGATACCTCGCGGTGGACTCCGACGCGGGCGCGAACTACGGAAAGCTCACGCTGCTCACCCTGCCGAAGGACAACACGGTACCGGCGCCCGGACAGGTGCAAAACCAGTTCAACACCGACACCGTGGTGGCCAACCAGCTCAACCTGCTCGAACAGGGCGGCAAGACCTCGGTCATCCGCGGAAACCTGCTGACCCTCCCGGTGGGCGGCGGGCTGCTCTATGTGCAACCGGTTTACGTGCAGTCGACGGGTTCAACGAGTTACCCGCTTCTGCGCAAGATTCTGGTCGCGTTCGGCGGCAAGATCGCGTTCGAAGACACCCTCACCAAAGCCCTCGACACGATCTTCGGCGGCGACTCGGGAGCGGTGGGTGGTGACGGTGGTGTGACGCCGACCGACCCGGGGACGCCGACGACACCGACCGATCCGACGGGCACGATCGACAAGGTCGCGCTGACCCAGGCTCTCGCGGACTACAAGACTGCGCTCGACGCCCGCACCGCGGCCTACGCCAGCAACGACCTCGTGGCCGCTGCCAAGGCCGACGCCGCGATGCAGGATGCCGTAGTGCGCGCCATCGCAGCATCCGGAGGCTGATTCCTCGGCAGCGCTGAGCAGTGCTAAGCTCGACCCTCGTGACGCGGGGTGGAGCAGCTCGGTAGCTCGCTGGGCTCATAACCCAGAGGTCGCAGGTTCAAATCCTGTCCCCGCAACAGA
>JBDTNW010000112.1:0-5703 GCA_039933575.1 Pseudolysinimonas sp.
CCGAAGATCGCGACCACAAATGCGATCAGGAATCCGGCCCCGAGACCAATGAGAGTCCAGACCTGAGTACCGAGACCGGCGTCAAGCCCGGCATCGACCAGGATGCTGGCCACCCCGGCCGACAGCATCCAGAGCAGTGCTCCACCCCAGAAGACGCGGGAAATCAGCGCGAGAACCGCCGGGAGAGCGTTGCCGACCAGGCCGAAGGTCGCGCGGGAGACGATCATCGTCGGCTGGCCGCTCCACTTTCCGGCGAGGGTGACCAACCCGAGCGGGAGGAACGAGATCGCGACGCCGATCAGGATGGCGACCAGAACTTGCCGAAGGCTCATCCCCATGCCCAGCAGCACAGCTCCGATCGTCAGGCTGACGACCGACGAGTTCGCGGCGAACCAGAGCCAGAACATGCGAGCGGCGCGACCCGCGCGCAGGTCGAGCGGAGTCGGTTCGGCACCCGCGTGCTCTACCAGCAGAGCGGGATGATGTTCGAGTTCCTCGTCGACCAGGGCCGCTTCGTCATCCGCGAGCCTCAGAGTTGCGATCGGCTGCGACGGCGGCGCAACGATATCGACGGCTCCCGTTGAATCGACCGCGATCGGCGCGGAGCCGAAAGCCCGATCGACGTCGTCGACGACATCGTCATCATCCTCGACCGTCGGGGTCGGCAGTTCGTCGGGATGCGGCACGCCGAGCAATGACTCGAAGTCGGCCGCGAGCGGCGCGGGGGCACCGGTTCCGGTGTTTTCACGCTGTGGGTCGTACGGCGCCAGAACAGCTGGCTCGATGCCGCGCGGCGGTGGGAGATGCGCAAGATCGACCAATCCGGCTGCGCCCGGCGGGGGCAGATCGATCGACGGAGTGAGGGGCGGAATCCCGAATCGGGGGGTCGGCGGCGGAGCGTCGAAAGCCGGGGCCCCTGGTGGCGGCGGATCCGACTGGATGGGGGTCGGCGCAGCAGGCTCGGGCATTCCGAATGAAGGTGGTTCGACGAGCGCCGGCGGCAGATACGACGGCGGCGGTGCTGCCTCCCAGACCGGGGGGACCTCGACGATCGGAGGCCCCTCGGGCGGCGCGAAGGAGGGCGGCTCGGGAAACGCAGGAGGTTCCGGAGATGTGGGTGGTTCGGGGAACGACGGAGCTGCCGGGAACGACGGCGGCTCCGGGAACGACGGCGGCTCCGGGAACGGCTCGGAGGCCGTCGGGACGGGATCGGTTCCGAAGGGTCGGAACGGCGACGGAAACAGCCGCTCCCCGTCCGGAGGGATGTGGGCATCCGGCGGAACGTAGGCATCGGGCGGAACGTAGGCATCAGGCGGGTGGATCGGGTCAAACGTGGGCGGCGCGACGGCAGGTGGCGGAAAATCGATCGGGGCAACTTGGATCGGGGCCACCTCAGCCGGTGCCACCTGGGCCGGTGCCACCTCGGCCGGTGCCGAAGCCACCACCTGGGCTTCATCCGCGCGCCGGCGCAGTTCGCTCTCCAAACGCTCGATCGCGTCGAGCGTGGCACTCGACGACGTTTCGACGGTCGAGGGCGGGCTGGGCTCAGGTGGTGTCCCTACGACTGCAGGCTCAGACTCGGCAGCAGGCTCAGGTGCTGCAGGTCGCTCGGGCGGCGGGGTCACCATAATCGGCGCGGTGTATGACGAAACCTGAGCGGCAAGCACGTCGGCGATCGCGTCATCGTCGAATGACGGCGGCGCAGCATTCGCCTCTGGAGGCGTGAACGTCGACCGGCGGATCCCCTGGGGCGCATCCGGATCGGCGTCGCCCGCCGGTCCGTCTTCGCCCGGTGGCACGTCGGTCATTCTCGAATTCTAGGCGTGGGCGCGTTTTCGAGGGCTGCGACGAGCCGCAACTCCCGGCGCGAATCCGAGCACAACTACCGCCGCCCTGCCGGCGTGAGGGTTCCGCTGAGATCCGTCTCGCGAGCGTAAGGATCCCGTCAGGATCCGGGCTACCCGCACGGGTTGGGGGTTCGCTCAATGCGAGAACCCGTCTGACCAAGGGAGAAGCACCGTGTTCGATGTCGTCTATGTCGGCGCGATCTTGGCGCTCGTCGCTGTGATCGCTCTGATCGGCAAGGGCGTGCAGCGGCTGTGATCGCGTTCGAGGTCATTGCCGTCGTGCTCGCCGTCGCGGCTATTGGGTACCTGGTTGTCGCGCTCGTGAAGCCGGAGCGTTTCTGATGGGGCCGGAGCGTTTCTGATGGGGCCGGAGCGCTTCTGCTGGGGAATGTGCTGACAATGACCGAAGTCTGGCTGTTCATCGCCCAATTGGCGACCCTCGTGCTGGCCCTGGTCGTCATCCACCGTCCTCTCGGCGACTACCTGGCCTGGGTCTACACCGCAGTGAAAGACAACGCCGTCGAGCGTGGGTTCTATCGGGTGATCGGTGTCGACGCGAAGTCGGAGCAGACCTGGCCGGTTTACCTGCGCTCGGTGATCGTCTGTTCGGCACTCGGCATCCTCGCCGTCTACGCCCTTCAGCGACTCCAAGAGTTCCTGCCGTACTCACTCGGACTGCCGGCGACCAGCGAGCACCTCGCCTTCAACACCGCGATCTCGTTCGTCACCAACACCAACTGGCAGTCCTACTCCCCCGACCAGACCCTGGGCTACACCGTGCAAATGGTCGGTCTCGCCGTGCAGAACTTCCTCTCGGCGGCGGTCGGGCTGGCCGTCGCGATCGCCGTCATCCGCGGGTTCGTCCGCCGGTCATCGGGAACCCTCGGCAACTTCTGGGTTGATCTCACCCGCGGAACGTTGCGCATCCTGCTCCCGCTGTCGGTGCTCGCGTCGATCGTGCTGCTGGCCGGCGGCGTCATTCAGAACCTCTCCGGATTCCAGGACGTCGCGACGATCGCCAGTGGGACCCAGACGATCCCGGGCGGCCCAGTCGCGAGCCAAGAAGCCATCAAACTCCTCGGTACCAACGGGGGTGGCATCTTCAACGCGAACTCGTCACATCCGTTTGAGAACCCGAGCGCATGGACGAGCTTGCTCGAGGTCTTCTTGTTTCTCGCGATCCCGTTCTCACTTCCGGCGACCTTCGGCCGCATGGTCGGCGACCGCAAACAGGGCTACGCAATCGTCGCGGTGATGGCGACGTTGTTCCTCGTCTCGGTGACCCTGATGACCCTCGCCGAACTCAACGGAGCGGGAACCGCTCCACAACTCGCCGGCGGCGCCCTTGAGGGCAAGGAGGTGCGATTCGGCATTCCCGGTTCGACGATCTACGCGACCGCGACCACGCTCACCTCGACCGGTTCGGTCAACTCGATGCACGACAGCTACACGTCGCTGGGCGGCGGGATGGCGATGATCAACATGATGCTCGGCGAGGTCGCGCCCGGTGGGGTCGGGTCGGGCCTCTACGGGATGCTCGTGCTCGCGATCATCGCGGTGTTCATTGCGGGACTTATGGTCGGCCGCACCCCGGAGTACCTCGGCAAGAAGATCGGGGCGCGGGAGATGAAACTCGCGAGCCTGTACATCTTGACCACGCCGATCATCGTGCTGGTGGGAGTCGCCTTGAGTTTCGCGATCCCGGCCGTGCGAGCCGACGTCGAGGCGACCTCGATCTGGAACCCCGGATTGCACGGCTTCGGTGAGGTGCTGTACGCCTTCACCTCCGCAGCGAACAACAACGGATCGGCTTTCGCGGGCCTTACCGCGAACACCCCGTGGTTCAACACCGCCCTCGGCGTCGCGATGATGCTCGGACGCTTCCTGCCGATCGTCTTCGTGCTCGCCCTAGCCGGTTCACTGGCCGCGCAAGACAAGGTGCCGGTCACCGCAGGAACCCTTCCCACCCACCGACCGCAGTTCATCGGTCTGCTTCTCGGCACGGCCGTGGTCGTCACGGCGCTCACCTACTTTCCGGCCCTCGCGCTCGGACCCCTCGCGGAAGGGTTGCACTAACCATGACCACTCTCACCAACTCCCCGTCACGGGATACGGGATCGCAACCTGCCGGCGCGTTCTCACTCGGGCAGCTCGTGGCCGCCCTTCCCGGAGCCTTGCGCAAGCTGGATCCACGCCTGATGTGGCGCAACCCCGTCATGCTGCTCGTCGAGGCGGGCGCCGCGCTCACGACTGCGATCGCGATCGCCGAACCGTTCAGCGGTCGGTCGACGTCGGGTGGGGCAGAACTGGCTCCATCGTTCACCGCCGGAATCGCGGTCTGGCTCTGGATCACCGTGATCTTCGCGAATCTGGCGGAGTCAGTTGCCGAGGGGCGTGGAAAGGCGCAGGCAGCCACGCTGCGTGCGACCCGTACCTCCACCCCGGCTCACCGCCTGGGCAGCTACGTTGACGGGTCCGACGGTCTGGCAGCCCCTGCCGACGAGGTGTCGTCGGCAGATCTTCGGCTCGGCGACATCGTCGTGGTGACCGCGGGCGAGATCATCCCCGGCGATGGCGACATCATCTGGGGTATCGCCTCGGTCGACGAGTCTGCAATCACCGGCGAGTCGGCTCCCGTCGTGCGCGAGCACGGTGGCGACCGATCTGCGGTCACGGGCGGAACGCGGGTGCTGTCCGACCGGATTCTGGTGAAGATCACCTCGAAGCCGGGTGAAACGTTTGTCGACCGGATGATCCGGCTCGTCGAGGGTGCCTCTCGGCAGAAGACGCCGAACGAGGTGGCACTCAACATCCTGCTGGCAAGCCTCACCATCGTCTTCCTGATCGTCGTCGTCACGCTCAACCCTCTGGCGTCGTACGCGGGCCAGCCGGCCAGCCTGCCGGTGTTGGTCGCGCTGCTGGTCTGCCTCATCCCGACCACGATCGGCGCCCTCCTTTCGGCGATCGGCATTGCGGGCATGGACCGTCTGGTGCAGCGCAACGTGCTCGCTATGTCGGGCCGGGCCGTCGAAGCGGCCGGAGACGTCACGACGCTACTGCTCGACAAGACCGGCACGATCACCTACGGCAATCGGCAGGCGAGCGAGTTCCTCACGCTCCCGGGGGTCACCGTCGAGGAGTTGCGGGATGTCGCGCGACTCGCCTCACTCGGCGACCCGACTCCGGAAGGTTCTTCGATCGTCACCCTCGCCGGCGGCGTCGTCGATACCCCGAAGGGCGCCCTGGTCGTGCCGTTCACGGCGCAGACCCGCATGAGCGGACTCGACCTTCCCGGCGGCCGTCAGTTGCGCAAGGGTGCTGGATCGATGATCGCGCAGTGGGCCGGAGTCTCACCCGAGGGGCTCGACGCGATCGTGTCCCGGGTTTCCGAATCCGGCGGCACTCCCCTGGTCGTTGCCGAGAAGACCGGGAAATCGATTCGCGTACTCGGGGTCGTGCACCTCAAGGACGTCGTGAAGGACGGCTTGACAGCGCGATTCGCGGAGCTCCGGGCAATGGGCATCCGCACGGTGATGATCACCGGCGACAACCCGCTCACCGCGAAAGCGATCGCCGCCGAAGCCGGGGTCGACGACTTCCTCGCCGAAGCCACCCCCGAAGACAAGATGGCGCTGATCAAGCGTGAGCAAGAAGGCGGCAACCTGGTCGCGATGACCGGCGACGGCACCAACGACGCACCCGCACTCGCCCAGGCGGATGTCGGGGTCGCCATGAACACCGGCACGAGCGCCGCGAAAGAGGCCGGCAACATGGTCGACCTCGACTCGGATCCGACGAAGTTGATCGAGATCGTGCGCATCGGCAAGCAGTTGCTGATCACCCGCGGGTCGCTCAC
>JBDTNW010000113.1:0-5685 GCA_039933575.1 Pseudolysinimonas sp.
TCACCCGCGACGGCGATGTGCTGACTGAGCACGTGGTGCGCGGCGGCGGAGGATCCGCGCACAGCACCATCGAACTCGCGGCGGAGCGGGACGCCGCCCAGGTGCAACTCACCCAGGTCAGCACCGCACTCGAGCGGCACCGGTTCGCGCTCGCCGAGAAGCGCGAAGCCTTGGATGTCGCGCAGATCGACGCGGCTCAGGCAGTCGCGGCACAGAAGGCGTTCGATACCAGGCTCGCGGAGCGCAGCGAGGCGCTTGGGCGGTCACGTGTCGCGCTCGAAGCCGCCCAGGGCGAAGGTGAGCGCTTCACCGAGTCGCTGCGCATTCTCGCGACAACGGTTGAGGAGGCCGAGAACGCGCTCGACCGCGCCCGTGCAGATCGCGACGCACACGCGGCGAACCCGCGCCCGATCCTCGATGTTTCTGCCCGTGATGCGTTGCTGGCCGAGCTGGAGACCGCACGTTCGGCCGAAGTGCAGGCTCGGATCGAACTCGAGACCGCTCGGGAACGGGTGCGCGCTCAACGTGCGACGGCCGACTCGCTGAAAGTCCAGCTCGAAGCCGAACGCGCTGCAGCCGAGGAGGCTGCCCGCATCGCGGTCCTCCGTCAGCATCAGGTCGCCGCCGCCCAGCGGGTGCTCGCGGCACTGCCCGCCGCACTCGACGTCGCCGACCGTTCGGTCTCCCAAGCCCGAGTCGCGCTGACCGCGGCAGAAGCCGACCGCAGCAAGCAAAACGCTGAGCTCGGCGAACTGAGGCGCAACGAGAGCGGGTTGCGCGAGCGACTCGGCACCCTTAACGAGAGCGTTCACGGTCTGGAGATGCAGGCCTACGAGAAGAAACTGCATCTCTCGACACTGCTGGAGCGCGCCGCCGAAGACCTCTCGCTCGACGAAGACGTTCTCGTTGCCGAGTACGGTCCTGAGGTGCCGATTCCGCTGACGACCGAGGTCGACGGCGCGGAGGTCACCACCGAGTCGGCCTTCGTCCGAGCCGAACAGGAGTCGCGTCTCGCCGAGGCCGAACGCAAACTCGGTCACCTCGGCCGGGTAAACCCTCTCGCGCTGGAAGAGTTCGAAGCTCTCGAGCAGCGCCACCGCTTCCTGACCGAGCAGCTCGCCGACCTCAGCGCCACCCGAAAAGACCTGTTGACGATCATCGACGAGATCGACGAGAAGATGCAGGACATCTTCGCGTCCGCATTCGAAGACACGAAGGCCGCATTCCACCAGGTGTTCCCGGTGCTGTTCCCCGGCGGAACCGGCAGCATCCACCTCACCGACCCCGACGACCTACTCACCACCGGCATCGAGGTCACCGTGAAACCTGCCGGCAAGAAGATCGAGCGCCTCTCGTTGCTCTCCGGTGGAGAGCGTTCGCTCGCCGCGGTCGCCCTGCTGATCGCGATCTTCAAGGCCAGGCCGAGCCCCTTCTACATCCTGGATGAGGTCGAAGCAGCGCTCGACGATGCGAACCTCGGGCGGCTGCTCACCGTGCTCGAAGACCTCCGCGCGCACTCGCAGTTGATCGTCATCACGCACCAGAAGCGCACGATGGAGATCGCTGACGCGCTGTACGGGGTCTCGATGCGGCAAGACGGTGTGAGTGCGGTTGTCGGTCAGCGCATCGCTGAGCGCGCGAACTGATGAGGATGGCCGCACCCGGTGCGCCGAATCCCGGCCCGTTCGGCTACGACTTTTCTTCATTCGATGCCCCGATGTCGCGGGCCGAGTCTGCTGGCCGCCGCCGAGACATCCTCCAGGGTCGGTCGATTTTCAGCGCAATGGCGCCTGAACACCAGGCTGCGCTGATGTTGATGATCGTTCCGTGGTTCCTTGTGGGCGTCCTCGTGTTCAGTGCCTGGGGTTCGGTGCTGTCGGCGGTCGGCGCCTCGGCAGCCGGCTACTACCGTTTCACCGGCAATGAGCTCGCGCTGACGATCGTGCTCGCGATCGTGGTCACGGTCGTCGGTGTCGGCGTCTGTGTGTTCCTCACCCGGCTCTGTATCATTCCTCCGCGCTGGCGTTCCTGGGTGCGCATGCACCGATTCGCCGAATTGAACGGGATGCAGTTCATTCGCGAGCAGGCTGGAGTGGATCTGCCACCCAACATGGTCAAGCCTCGATCGGGACCGGCGAGGATCTTCGACACCTTCGTTGAGGATCGGATCGGTCTGACGGTCGGCAACTGGGTACGGCGCACGCGCACTGGATGGGGGGTGCTGGCGGACTGGCGGAGTTTTATCCTGGTGGGGACGACCTGTGCTGATGTGGATTATCGGGATCCGATGGCATCCGGAATTGTTGCCTCGGCCGAGACCGCGCTCGATGACCCGCGTCTCTCCGATTTTGGCATCCAGGTGGGTGCCGGTCAGCTCGTCGCGGTGAAGGTGTTTCCGCCCGTGCGGATGCGGTCAGCCACCACCATCCGACGCATGTTGGAGTACGCCGAAGCGCTCCGCACTGCCGCGGACCTCGCTCGGCCCTAGCGGCATCGACCCCTTTCGGAGGCGTTCGGTCAGGCGTCGACGGGGTGCCCGTTCACCGTGAGCACATCCCAGTCGCCGTCGCCTTCCGAACGCGCCGTCGAGATCGTGCCGTTCGCGATCGACTCGAACGCCCGCCCGGCGACTTTCTCGAGCGTGTAACGAATCAGGGTGCCGTGGCTCACCACGATCAGGTCGCCGTCGGGAAAGTCGTCGGCGATCTGCTCGAGCGCGCGCACCCCCCGCGTTTTCACTGACGAGAGCGGTTCTGCACCCGGATAGTCGCGATGAGGATGCGCGGCGATCGCGTCGTCCGCCGGCGTCCCCTCAAGCGGTCCATAGTCACGCTCGACCAGGTCCGCATACGACGGGCCTAACTCGATCTCCAGGCCTTCGGCGATGATCCGAGCACTCTCTCGGGCGCGAGCGAGCGGAGAGCTGACGACTGCCGACCAGGAGCCCGAGGTTGCCAGCATCCCGATCAGGTCCTCGGCTTGGGCGCGTCCGACATCGTTGAGCGGGATGTCACTCGACCCCTGCAACAGCCCTTGCGCATTCCAGTCGGTCTGACCGTGCCGGATGAATGCGACGATCACCGTGTGAAGAGGGGGATGATGCTGACGGCGCCGATGATGCCAAAGACAATGAGGGCGGCGAGCCCCGTCAACAGCATGAATGCGACTCTGTGAGATTCCCACCAGTAGAAGACTCCGGGAAACCTGGTGTCGAATTGCTTCACGGTCAGCCGTTCGTGTAGGGCTTCGATCGGGACCCCTCTCGACACGAGGTCGTTGATGAGCAACTCCATCTGGGGCCGTTGGTACATGACATCATTCAGCCGACCCAGGTGTCGGTCGAGTTTGCCGACGATGAAAAGGTGCGCCGCGCTCTGAAGTCCATAGTTGATGGCGTCGACGGCGACGATCTTCTCGATGTCTGCGACGGCGAACTGGTGTGTCATCAGCGCGAACTGCTGCCGGTAGGAACCATCGCGAAAAACGAAACGGCTGCGTGCCGCGAACGCGATCGCGTACGCCGAACCGACCAAGCCGACTGCAAAGATGCAGAACGTGATGGGCCGCAACTGTCCCAACGCTGACGACAGCAAGAGCAGGAGAGTCCCCATCAGCAGAATCACCAACATCGAGGCCAACACCGTGGCGCGGGCCTTTGTGGTGACGCGAAACTCGGTGGAGGGCGTGGTCTGATCTTGCGACATGCGACCATGGTGTCATGGCACCGGCGTGGTCTCTCGGCTCGGCGCTCCGTGGCATGTTCTCCCGAGCCACGATCGATGACGAAACGTGGGAAGGCCTTGAGGATGCGCTCATCCAGGCCGACTTCGGCCCGGACCTGACCGACGCGATTGTCGATGAGTTGCGCGGCAAGGTCGCGAAGTACCGCACGACCGATCCGGTCGACCTTCAGCGGATGCTGCGCGAGACCATCGAAGAGCGCCTCTCGCGACTCGACTCGACCCTCACGCTGACGAATCGTCCGGCAGTGGTGCTGGTTGTCGGCGTGAACGGTGTCGGCAAGACGACCACGATCGGCAAGTTCGCGAAGTTCCTCACCAACTACGGCCGGTCGGTCGTCGTCGGAGCAGCGGATACCTTCCGCGCGGCGGCGGTCGAGCAACTGGCGACCTGGGCCGAACGCGGGGGCGCATCGATCGTGCGGCCCGACGCTCATGGTCAGGACCCGGCATCCGTCGCGTTCCAGACCGTCGAGAAGGCGAAACGCGACGGTATCGAGATCGTGCTGATCGACACCGCGGGCCGACTGCAGACCAAGAGCGGCCTGATGGACGAGCTCGCGAAGGTGCGCCGGGTGATCGAGAAACTCGAACCCATCGCCGAAGTGTTGCTCGTGCTCGACGCCACCACGGGACAGAACGGGCTCGCGCAGGCCGAAGCGTTCATCGAACACGCCGGGGTGACCGGGCTCGTGTTGACGAAACTCGACGGTTCGGCGAAGGGCGGGTTCGTGCTCGCCGTGCAGGAGAAGACCGGCATCCCGATCAAACTCGTTGGCCAAGGTGAGGGGATCGGCGACCTGACGGGGTTCACCGCGCACGTCTTCGCTCAGCAACTCGTCGGCTGACTTTCAGTCTGCTACCGCCCGCGCCGGTCACGTCGCGTCGAAGAAAGCCCAGATCGTCGCAGTCGCGTCGAGCGCTGTCGACGGAGTGTCGGCTCCGGCGCGGGCCGTCGACCCCGGCCACTGGTGACTCGCGCCGGCAACGGTGATCAGTTCCACCGTGCGGCCGTCGGGGCAACTGCTGACCGCCGTGGTAACCGGGGCGGCCGAGGTGACGACCGGGTCGCCGCATCCATCGACTGTCCGCCACAGGTCTATGACATCCTGCACCGGCATCCCGTCGACGGTGGCGACGCCGCCGCCAGGCGCGCCGTCCATTCGCACGCTGGCGTCGTCGAGTCCGTGGATCTCGAGAACGGATGTTGCGGCCGGGTGATCGCAGGTCGTCACGATCGTGCCCGCGACGGGAGCAATCGCGGCGAACAGGGTGGTGTCGCAGGCGAGCCGGTACGACATCAGGGCGCCGTTCGACATCCCGGTCGCGAACGTGCGAGACGTGTCGATGCCGAATTCGGCCTGCAGATCGGCGACCATCGCGGTGACGAAGGCAACGTCGGCGACATCCTCCCGAGCGCCCCGGCCGCAGCAGTCACCGGCATTCCACGACCGGCCTTCGCCGTCGGGGTAGGCGACCACAAACCCGTCGGAGTTCGCGAGGGAGTCCCAGCCGTAGGCGTCTTCTGCCTGTTTCGCCGACCCGAAGCCGCCGTGCATCATCACCACGAGCGAGGGGTGCTTGTCGAGCGAAACGGGGATGTGGACGCGGTACTCGCGGTCAACGCCCTGGACCGAAATCGTGCGTACCTCGGTGCGGTCGGGCTGGCTGGTCGGGGCGTGACTCGCGCCGCACGCGGCCAACGCGAGCGTCGTGGCAAGTACGGCCAAGACGGCGAGCGATCGGCGAGGTCTCATGAATCGAGTCTTATGTGCGGGGTACCTCGTGTCGTCGTCCCTAGAGCCTCAATCGGCTACTCCGTCGGGAGTACGGTGTGGCCATGAACGACACCGCCAAAGACACCGACGTCTACGTCAGCCCGAGCCGAGTCCCTGCGGGGATCGCCCTGCTTCTCGCCGTCGTGGGGGCCGCCGCGATGGCGGTC
>JBDTNW010000114.1:0-5646 GCA_039933575.1 Pseudolysinimonas sp.
GCCAGGCCCTCGGGCCTGGCTCTACTGGTTTCCGCATCCCTCGGCTTAGTCCAGCAACCGGCGCACGACCGCATCCGCCAGCAGCCTGCCCCGCCGAGTCAGCACCACCCGACCGTGGATGGCGGGGCCGCCTTCAACCAGACCCTCCGCGATCAACCCAGCCACCGCCCGGCGACCCGACGCTTCGAGTTCTGCCGTCGGCAACCCGTCGGAAATTCGCGATCGAAGCAGCACCGACTCAACCCGACGGGTTTGCGTATCCAGGGTTTCCCGCCCCGCGGCAGGTGACTCGCCGGCTTCGAGCCGCGATGCGTAGGCCGCGGGGTGTTTGACGTTCCACCAGCGCACGCCGCCGACATGACTGTGGGCGCCGGGTCCGATCCCCCACCAGTCTTGTCCGGTCCAGTAGGCGAGGTTGTGCCGACTCCGGGTCGCGGTCGAGGTCGCCCAGTTGCTGACCTCGTACCAGTCGTACCCGGCCGCGGCCAGGGTCTCATCGGCGAGGTCATACATGTCGGCTTGCAGGTCGTCGTCGGGCGCAGCGACTTCGCCACTCTTGATCTGGCGGGCCAGTTTCGTGCCATCTTCGACGATCAACGCGTACGCGCTGAGGTGGTCGGGAGCTTGCGCCAACGCCAGCTCGAGGGATGCCGTCCAGTCGTCGAGCGACTCCCCTGGTGTGCCGTAGATCAGGTCGAGGCTGACCTGGAGGCCAGCATCCCGCGCCCATTGCACGACGAGAGGGATGCGTGCCGGATCGTGGGTGCGTTCGAGGGTGGCGAGCACGTGCGGCACCGCCGACTGCATCCCGAAGCTGACTCGGGTGAAGCCCGCGGCCTTGAGTTGCTGAAGAGATGCGGCGTCGACCGAGTCGGGGTTCGCTTCGGTCGTGACCTCGGCGCCGTCGGCGAGACCCCAGGTGTCGCGCACGGCACCAAGCATCGCGGCGAGGTCTGTCGTCGGCAGGAGCGTCGGAGTGCCGCCGCCAAAGAAAACCGTCGATGCGGGTCGTGCAGGCAGCCCTGCCGCGGCGAGAACGTCGGCTGCGAGCGCGATCTCGACGAGCGTCTGCCCCGCGTAGTCGGACTGCTTCACCCCGCGAATCTCAGCGGCCGTGTAGGTGTTGAAGTCGCAGTACCCGCAGCGGACGCGGCAGAACGGCACGTGGAGATAGACCCCGAAGTCGCGCTCGGCCGCGCCCTGGGTGACCGAGTGCGGCAAGAGGCCGTCTGCGGGTGCCGGATCGGCGAGCGGGAGGGCAGACGGCATTTGCCCATTCTCCCGTGCGACGCCGTGACTCAGAACAGGCGGTCGACTCGGAACCAGACGTCGTCGAGCGCTCCTGCACCCGTTGAAGCGAAGCTGCCGTTCAGGGTGACGGTGCTTCCGACCGGGAGATAGCGCACGATGACGCCGGTCGCGGTGTAACCCGTCGACCCAGACAACCAGACGGCGCCTGGGAACGTCCTCGCCGCGGGGTCGGCTATGACGAGATTCACGGATGCGGCCGAGAACCCTGGTGGATTTGCATAGGCGTTGAGGGAGTAGTCGATTCGGTAGAAGCCCGCGGTGACCACGGTGACCTCTGCGAAGCCGTCGGTAGGCGTGAGATCGGCCGAGGTGTGCGTCACTCTCTCGATCGGCAGCGGGCCAGCGCCGAGCGGGAGCGAGAGCGGGAGCGAGAGCGGGAGCGAGAGCGAAGTGGAGATTCCCTGGTAGGTGCTCAGCGCGATGGCATCGCCGTCGGCTCCATCGGAGCCCGGGAGGCCGTTGGTCCCATTACTGCCATCTGTTCCGTCGGTCCCAGCGACGCCGGGGGTGCCCGCAGGGCCGGTCTTGCCGGTCGCCCCGATGGCTCCGCTGGCTCCGGGGAGACCCTGAGATCCGTTGACGCCATCGACACCGGCAGCACCGTTTTCGCCGTTGGAACCGTTCGCACCGGTAGGCCCGGTCGAGCCCCCTCCGCCACCGGGAAAGAAGACCTGGTTGACGAGAGTGGAACCGCCAATCGCGAGGAGGAGTACGAGCAGTCCGCCGATGACCCCCGAGCGCACTGATATCGATGAGTTCTGCGGCTGAGGCGCAGACGACATGCGGGTACCTTCCGATGGGTTGGTATCAGATTGGCGTATCCGTTGCTCTTTCGGAATACAGCCTACGAAATCGCTACGCCAGCGGCTTGGTCAGCGCGTGTTCGTACCGCGAAGTGAACACCGCTTGGAACAGCCGCAGAATCGGGTAGCCGATCCACAGCCATGCGTACGCCGGTCGCGAGAAAGCTTTGATCGTCAGCCACACCGAGTCGTCATCGCGACGCTCGACGATGAACGCCTCTTCGCCCGACTCCGGATGCCCCGGCAGGGTGCCGTAGCCGAACCCACGACGGGTCGGTTCGTCGATCACGTAAACGATCCGCACTGGAATGTGCAGGCTCAGGAATCTCCAACCGAGCAGCAAAATGGCGGTGTCGCCGGGGCGCACCAACTGGGCGCCGGTGTCGGCGTACACCTGCTCGGCTGAGGTCACCGTCGCGGGCTGCACCGGCTCGCCGGTCGCCTCGTCGAACGTCACCGGCGAGTAACTGTTCTCGAGCACGGCGGCGGGAGCGTCGATGCGCTTCACCCGAAAACCGGAGCGGCGCTGGATGCCCAAACTCATCGTCTCGACCCAGGCGTGGCGCCAGCGCTCCTCGCCGTGCCCGACCCGTACTTTGCGTTCGATGGGCCGGTAACCCTTGGGTGGGTAGCGCAGGAGGTCGTCGTTCTGAGTCGCGCCAATGGCGGCATAGGTGACGGCGCGCTGCCACAGCGCCACTCCTGATCCGGCCATCCGCCTATTCTCCCCGACTGCCGAGCCGACTTTTACCTTCTGGGGATGACGACTCCGACGAACTCGATCTCCCGACGGGTGACAAACCCCATCCGCTCGTACAGTCGGATCGCCCCGGTATTCGTAGCCGCGACGTGCAGGATCGGCGTCTCGCCCCGCGCGGCGATGCCGGCCGCGATGGTCCTCACCGCGCGTTCGGCGAGACCTCGGCCCCGAAAGTCTTCGTCGGTGCAGACAGCGCTGATCTCGGTGAAGCCGGGCGGATGAAGTCGCTCCCCCGCCATCGCGACCAGCTTGCCGTCGACCCGGAACCCGACATACCTGCCGATCTCGGGAGTGCGTTTCTCGAACGGCCCAGGCTTCGTGCGCGACGCGAGGTCGAGCATCTCGGCATGATCGGCGGGCCCAAGTTCAAGCGCTTCGGGATCAGGATGCCCCACCCAGTCGCGCGCAATCATCTGGTACCCAACGACCTGGAACGGGACACGGATGCCGTCCGGCACGGGCAACGGGGATCCCGCAAGAACCCCTGCGCGGCCCGCGAGCAACGTGCGGAGGTCATCCCATGCTTCGACACCATCGCCCTCGGTGCCTGCGAAGGGGGAGATCTCGGGGTCATAGGCGGCAGCGGTTCCGTGCCGGGTGCCGGGGTGGGAGTGGATGCCGGTCAGCGAGTGCCAGACGGGTCGGTCGAGAACACTCTCGGTCGTGTGCGCCGTCTCACTCCCAGCGCGTGACAGCGTGCCCCTCGCCGTCGTGGGCACTGCCAGCGAGCACGATGATCCAGTCGATCAGATTCCAGATGTACCCCGTGAACGGACCGACGAAGATGAGCGCCACCCCTAAGCCGATGTTGCCCAGGTAGAAGCGGTGCACGCCGAGGCCGCCCAGGAAGAACCCCAGGATGGAGGCCACAGTGCGGCTCTTCGGCGAGACGCCAGCCGGTCGTGGCATCCCGACGTACGCCGCGGGCATCGGCGAGTCTTGTCGGGGCCGTGAGTGGGTGTACGCGTTTCCGTCCCACCAGTGCTCCGTGGTGGGATTGCTCGGGTCTAGATACCAACCGGGCGCCGCAGACATGCTCATCCCGTCACGCTAGCTACTTCTTGTCTTTCTTTTCGACATCTCCGGAGAGCGCGGCGATGAACGCCTCTTGGGGGACTTCGACGCGGCCGACCATCTTCATCCGCTTCTTACCCTCCTTCTGCTTCTCGAGCAGCTTGCGCTTGCGGGTGATGTCGCCGCCGTAACACTTGGCGAGCACGTCTTTGCGCATTGCCCGGATCGACTCGCGCGCGATGATGCGAGCGCCGATGGCGGCCTGGATCGGCACCTCGAACTGCTGGCGCGGGATCAACTCGCGCAGCCGTCCGGTCATCAACACCCCGTAGGCGTACGCCTTGTCTTTGTGCACGATCGCGCTGAAGGCATCCACTTGTTCGCCTTGAAGCAGGATGTCGACCTTCACCAGATCCGCTTCCTGGTCACCGGCTGGTTCGTAGTCGAGCGACGCGTAGCCCTGGGTGCGGCTCTTCAACTGGTCGAAGAAGTCGAACACGATCTCGCCGAGGGGCATCGTGTAGTGCAACTCGACGCGGTCGGTGCCGATGTAGTCCATGCCGCCGAGGGTGCCGCGGCGCTGCTGGCACAGTTCCATGATCGTGCCGACGTAGTCCTTGGGCGCGAGGATGGATGCCTTCACGATCGGCTCGCGCACGTTCGCGATTTTGCCGTCGGGATACTCGCTCGGGTTCGTGACAGTAACCGTCTTCTTGTCTTCGGTCGTCACCTGGTAGATCACCGACGGGGCCGTCGTGATGAGGTCGAGGCCGAACTCGCGCTCGAGCCGTTCGGTGATGATCTCGAGGTGCAGCAAACCGAGGAAACCGCAGCGAAACCCGAACCCGAGCGCGACGGATGTCTCCGGCTCGTAGTTGAGCGAGGCATCCGACAGTTTCAGTTTGTCGAGGGCATCCCGTAGGTCGGGGTAGTCGCTGCCGTCGATCGGGTAGATGCCCGAGAAGACCATCGCGAGGGGTTCGGTGTAGCCGGGCAGCGCCTGAGTCGCGGGCTTCATCGCGGTCGTGACCGTGTCGCCGACCTTCGACTGCCGCACGTCTTTCACGCCGGTGATGATGTAGCCGACCTCGCCGACGCCGAGACCCTTGCTCGGGGTCGGTTCCGGGCTCGAGACGCCGATCTCAAGAATCTCGTGGATCGCCCGAGTCGACATCATTTGGATGCGCTCCCGCGGCTTGAGCGCTCCGTCGATCATGCGCACGTAGGTCACGACACCGCGGTAGGAGTCGTAGACCGAGTCGAAGATCGCCGCCCGGACCGCGCCCTTCGGATCGCCCTTCGGAGCGGGCACCCGTTCGACGACTCGGTCGAGCAGTGCCTCGACGCCCGCGCCCGTCTTGCCGCTGACGCGCATGACCTCGTTCGGGTCGCCACCGATCAGTCCGGCGATCTCTGCGGCGTACTTCTCCGGGTCGGCGGCCGGCAGGTCGATCTTGTTGAGCACGGGGATGATTTCGAGATCGTTGTCGAGAGCGAGGTAGAGGTTCGCGAGGGTCTGCGCCTCGATCCCCTGAGCTGCGTCGACGAGCAGGATCGCGCCCTCACAGGCGGCGAGGCTTCGCGACACCTCATAGGTGAAGTCGACGTGGCCCGGGGTATCGATCATGTTGAGGGCGTAGGTCGTGCCGTCGACCTCCCACGGCATCCGCACCGCCTGGCTCTTGATCGTGATGCCGCGCTCACGCTCGATGTCCATGCGGTCGAGGTACTGCGCGCGCATGTCACGGTCGCTGACGA
>JBDTNW010000115.1:0-5631 GCA_039933575.1 Pseudolysinimonas sp.
GTCGAGCGCACCTGGATGGTGGAGAAGTCGTCGTCTTTGCCCACCTCGAGCAGCGAGACGTCGAACGTGCCGCCACCGAGGTCGAAGACCAGGATGAGCTCGTCTTCCTTGCCCCGATCGAGTCCGTAGGCGAGCGCGGCCGCGGTCGGCTCGTTGATGATGCGTAGGACGTTGAGCCCGGCGATCTCGCCGGCCTCCTTGGTGGCCTGCCGTTCGGCGTCGTTGAAGTACGCGGGAACGGTGATGACGGCATCCGTCACGTCCTCGCCGAGGTACTGCTCCGCGTCGCGCTTCAGCTTCGCCAGGATGCGGGCCGAGATCTCTTGCGGCGTGTACTTCTTGCCGTCGATGTCGGTCTTCCAGTCGGTGCCCATGTGGCGCTTGACGCTGGAGATGGTGCGGTCAACGTTGGTGACGGCCTGGCGCTTCGCGGTCTCACCGACCAGCACCTCTCCGTCTTTCGTGAAGGCGACGACCGACGGGGTCGTCCGGAAGCCTTCGGCGTTCGCGATGACGGTGGGTTCTCCACCTTCAAGAACGGCCACTACGGAATTCGTAGTGCCGAGGTCGATTCCGACTGCGCGTGCCATGTGCGGTTGTACTCCTTGAAATCAGGGATGCGACATTGAGTCGCGTGTTGTCAAGTTTCATTCCTGACGATTGCTTTGTCAAGCGAAGTTGAGTGTCCCCGGCTCAACTCACAGGCGACGCCTCGGACGGCTACAAAAATGGACACCCCCGAGCTACGTGCGGGCGCTAATGTGCAGCCATGGCCAAGACCCCCGGGGACGATGGCGTCCCCACCCCGCGACCCACTGCAAACACCCAGTCGATCGGCCCGCTCGGCTCGATCACTCTCGAGCCCGATGATGGCAAGGTGGTCCCGCGCAAGCAGGTCATCTCCTGGGCGTTCTGGGACTGGGCGACGCAGCCGTTCAACTCGGTCATCCTGACCTTCGTTTTCGCCTCGTCTTACTTGGTGTCTGCGAACTTCCTTCCCACCGACGTTGCCGCCCTTGCCGAGGACGACCCGATCAAGGAGCAGGCTCTCGCCGGGCTCTCTAGCAGCTACGGGTTGGTCACCACCATCGCGGGCATCCTGATCCTGCTGCTCGCTCCGGTCCTTGGTCAGCGGGCAGACGCGACTGGTCGCAAGAAGGGCGCTCTACTGCTCTTTACGGGGATCCTCGCGCTCCTGCAGTTCGGGTTGTTCTTCATCCACGCCGAGCCCGGATACTTCTGGGCGGGAGCTGCGATCCTGGCACTTGGTGCCGTCGTGTCGGAGATCGCCGGAGTTAACTACAACGCGATGTTGCACCAGGTCTCGACCCGGCGCACGATCGGCAGGGTCTCGGGACTCGGCTGGGGTCTGGGATATATCGGCGGGATCATCGCCCTCGCGATCATCGTCATCATCACCTTCGCGGACTGGTTCGGTCTCGATACCTCCGACGGACTGGCCTACCGGCTCATCGCTGTCGGCTGCGCTGTGTGGACGATCCTGTTCTCCATTCCGATCTTCCTCAACGTCCCCGAAGCGCCCGCTGTCGACGCCGAGCACCGCAAGGTCAACTTCTTCGCGAGTTACGTGTTGCTGGTGAAGGACCTCATCCGCCTGTTCCGCACCTCGAAGCCTGCGTTCTGGTTCTTGTTTGCGAGCGCCGTCTACCGGGATGGGCTGGCCGGCGTGTTCGCCTTCGGTGGCGTCCTCGCCGCTGTCGCGTTCCATTTCTCGCCGACCGAGGTCATCATCTTCGGAATCGCAGCCAACGTTGTCGCAGGAATTTCGACGATCTTCGCGGGCCGCGCTGACGACCGATTCGGACCGAAAGCCGTCATCGTGTTCTCGTTGGTCGGCCTGGTTATCATGGCACTGGTCGTCTTCGCGTTCCACGACCTCGGAACTGTCGTCTTCTGGACCGGCGGGCTCTTGCTTTCAGCCTTCGTCGGACCGGCTCAGGCGGCAAGTCGTTCGCTGCTTGCGCGCGTCACCCCAGTGGGCTTGCAGGGTGAGATCTTCGGCCTGTACGCGACGACGGGTCGCGTCGCGTCCTTCATGTCGCCGGCGATGTGGACCCTGTTCATCGCAATCTCGGGGTCGACGATCTTCGGCGTCCTGGGGATCGCGATCGTCTTGCTGGTCGGTCTGGTGCTGCTCATCCTGGTGAAACTGCCCGACCTCCGGGTGGGAACCCACAGCGAGCTGCCGGGAGCACTCGACTAGCGATCGAGTTGGAGGCGCGACCACGCTCCGCAGGTGAGCGCGGTCGCCGCTAGAGGGACGAGCGCGACCAGCGCAAGCGCGGCTACGGGCACCGACGTCGGGTCGATCGCCCAGAGCGCGGGAGCGGCGATCGGAAACCACGGTCCTGATCCGGCGACGACCGCAATTTGCGCACCCGCGAGGAGTACGACTGCCGTCGCTATCCCCGAAAGCAGTCCACGACCGAGCGTGGCGACCAGCGCAACGGGTGTTGCGATGAGTCCGCAGAACGCGCCCAGCACCGGAAGGCGCACCAGCATCCGGGTCGCTTCGTCATCCCAGCCCGCCAACCCGAGCGCCAGACCCGCGAGCACGATGACGAGCGTGGCGACGACGGCGAGCGCGACCGTCCACACCACGTAGACGATCATCTTGGCGAGCGCAGTCGCGGCCCGGCTGACGGGGAGTGCGAACAACCCGGAGACCGTGCCGTCGGCGAACTCGCGCCCGATGATCCAGGCGAGAACGACTCCACAGGCAAGCAGGCCTGCGGCGCCGGACACCTGGATGGCGCTGCCGAGGTAGATCCCCCAAGGCGTGGCGTCGGCGAGCGGGCCGAGGCGTGCGAGCATCGCCTCGTTGCCACTGCGGGCCGCGAGCACGAACCCTCCGGCGATCGCGACCAGACCGGCGAGATAGAGCAACGACGTCGCCAGCACAACTCGAGCCGCGATGAACTTGCGCGCTTCGGTGCCCAGCGCGACGCCCAGTCCGGTGATGCCCAGTCCGGTGATTCCCCGCCCGGTCATGCCGCGACCTCCCTCTTGATGTCGTCGGCGTGCACGGCTTCGAAGAACTCATGCTCGAGGTTGGGGCGACCGGGCTCCAGGGTTCCGATCAGGCGACCGCCGTTGACGATCGTGATCCGATCGGCGATGCGCGACACTTCGTCGAGGTGGTGACTCGACACCAGGATGCCGGCCCCCGCCGCCGCCCGCCGTAGCAGTGCTTCGCGCAACCGGATCGTTCCGGCCGGGTCGAGTGCGTTCGTCGGTTCATCGAGTGCGGCAAGGTCGGGAAAGTGCTGCAGCGCAGAGGCCAGACCGACCCGCTGCCGATTGCCGAGCGACATCGTGCGAACCTTCACGTCGCGGTACTTCGCCAGCCCGAACTCGTCGATGGCGTCGTCGACGATTCGCGCCGAGTCTCGACCTGCACCGTGTAGTCGAGCGCCGAGCAGCAGGTTGTCACGGCCCGTCAACTCGCCATACGCGAGCGGGTACTCGATGAGGTGGCCGGTGCGCGCCCACACCACAGCAGGGACCCGGTGGATGTCGTGGCCGGCGACCTGGACGGTTCCGCTGTCGGGGCGCTGCAGCCCGAGCGCGACCCGCATCAACGTGGTCTTGCCGGCACCGTTGAGCCCGACGATCGCGTGGATTTCACCCTCGTCGACGGTGAGCGACATCTCGTGGATGCCCGCCCCACCTCGAAACACCCGAGTCACACCGGACAGGGCCAGGCGAGCGCTCACGACCGACCCTCCAGCACATCGAGGCCGCGCCCGATCGCGGTGCCGAGTTCACCGGCATCCGATTGCGCCCAGTGCAGAAGCGCGGCCATCAGTGCGGCAAGCACTGCGGCTGCCGCAACTCGCGCTGACGCCGGATCCGCGCCATCGCGTTCGAGCTGTTCGGCCACAACCCGCTCGGTCGTCGCGGTGTTCCGGCTCACCGCAAGGCGCAGTGCTGGCGACGAGGCGACCCGCAGCCGCCTCCGGATTTCTTCCGCCTGCTCGATCGGGAACTCGGCCCAGGCATCCCGAATTCCGGCCACCGCTCGGCGAATCGGCGGAAGATCGCGGGGTTGTGCCGCGACGGCCGCGACGATCAGCGGGTCGTAGGGGTCGTCGAGAAGCAGCGCGTCTTTGGTGGCGAAGTGACGAAAGAAGGTCATCTCGCTCACGCCCGCGTGCTCGGCGATTCGCGCCACGGTCACTGCCTCGAACCCCTCGGCCTCGAACAGTTCGAGGGCCGTCGCAAAGATGTGGGCGCGCGTGCGCTCGGCCTTGCCGACCAGAGGGTGCTGAGTTGCGGTCACGCTTGAATGTTAGTCACTAACATTCTTGTCCACAAGCAGGTTCCCGTCCCTGCCGATTCAATACTGGTAGTTACGCTATCGATAGTGCTACTATCGCCACATGCGCATCTCGGAACTCAGCGAACTGACCGGCGTTTCCATCGCCTCCATCAAGTATTACGTCCGCGAAGGCCTCCTGCCGGGCGGCAGCCCAGAAGGCCGAAACCAGACCGACTACACCGACAGCCACGCGGCGCGGCTCCGCTTGATCCGGGCATTCCTGGATGTCGGGGGCCTCTCAGTTTCCGCGTCTCGCGCCGTGCTTGCGGCGCTCGACGACGAGGTCCCGTTCGGTGTCGCGGCAAGCGTCGCATCCGCCGCACTCCCGACCGCCGCCCCCCGCACCGGGCCGACCGGACCCGGTCGCGCCACCCTCGACGCCCTCACCGCGAAACTCGGGTGGACCGTCGACGCGCAAAACCCAGGCATGGAGCTGGCATCCCGAGTCATCGATGACTACACGGCGCTCGGTCGCGAAGACCTCCTCTCGACGTTGGACCCGTACGCTAACGCGGCACTCCAGGTCGCCGAAGCAGACCTCGACGCCGTCGCCGCGTCGGGCAACCCAGAGGCGATGGCCGAGACGGTCGTCATCGGCACCGTGCTGGGCGACTCGCTGCTCGCGGGGCTGCGACGGATGGCGCACGAGCACCTCACCCGCACTCGCTTTCCGGTACCGCCGGAAGCGTTCGACAGCTACCACCCTGAACGGAAGACCTCATGATCGACACAGCAACACTTGCCCGACCGTCTCACCGACCGACCGACCACGTCGTGAAGCCCTTTGCCTGGCATCGGCCCCCGCTCGTACTGGCGGCAGCGATGGTTCTGCTCGCCCTCGTCACGATCGTCGGGATGCTCGTCGATGACCGACAGGTGACCGGAGTCGACGTCTGGCTCAAACCGTTCAAGTTCGCGGTGTCAGTCGCGATCTACCTGGTGACCCTGTCGTGGCTGGTCGGATTGCTCGTTCGCGGTCGCCGCCTCGCTCGAATCGCGAGCAACGTTGCGTCGGTCGCGCTGGCAATCGAAATTGTCATCATCACCGCGTTCGCCGCGACCGCCGAGACGAGCCACTTCAACGTGAGCACGCCCCTCCACACGGCAGCGTGGGCGATCATGGCCGCATCCATCGTCATCGTTTGGGGGATGACGTTGGTGATCGCGATCATGCTGTTTCGCACCCCTCTCGGCGACCGGGCGCGAACCCTCGCGATCCGCGCGGGTGTCGTCGTCGCCCTCATCGGGATGGGCCTCGCGTTCCTGATGACCGGGCCGAATGCGGATCA
>JBDTNW010000116.1:0-5630 GCA_039933575.1 Pseudolysinimonas sp.
GGTCACGGATGTTGGGCTCGTCATCGACAATCAGGATGCGGGGTCCGTCGCTCATCCCCCTAGTTTCTGCGCGTTCGCTGGATGATTGCTGGGAACGCGTGGGGTCAGCCCCGGGACTCGACCCAGGAGTCGATGTGGCGCACGATGATCCCCTTCATCTGGAAGTCGTAGGTCGAGCCGACCTTGAGGAAGCGGCTGAGGACGCCGTAGGAGATGAGCGAGCCGCAACTCGACTTGATGACCGCCGGATCGCCGGTATCGCCGATGCTTGTGACGGTGCAGTTCTTGAGCGTGCCGGTGGGGATCGCCTGGGAGAAGATTCCGACGAGGACGAGCGCGATGACGATCCAGAGGCCGATGTAGAACCGCCGGAATCCCGGATCCTTTAGATCCTTCCAGCTCATCATCACGTTCATGAGTGCGCCCCGACCTTGTCAAAGAACGCCGTCACGTCGGCCGCCCAGAGCGCGGGCTGCTCCCACGGGCCGAAATGTCCGCCGCGCGGCTGCTCGGTCCAACGCACGATCGGGAACCAGCGCTCAGCCGACCCACGTGGTCCGGGCAGGATGTCGCCGGGCCACACCGAGACACCCGTCGGCACAGTGACCGGTGCGTCCGAGAGGGTCGAGCGTCCGTTGTCGTAGTAGTACTGCGCGGCCGAAGTCGCCGATGCGGTCACCCAGTAGATCGTGAGGTTGGTACACAGTTCGTCGAGCGTGTACACGTCGAAGACGTCGCCGTCGCTCCAGGCTTGGAACTTCTCGATGATCCACGCGGCGAGCCCCGCGGGGGAGTCGTCGAGTGCGGCACCGATGGTCTGCGGCTTTGTGCGCTGCTCCCGCGCGTACGCACCCTCGGCCGTCTCCCAGTTGGTGAGCCGAGCAAGCCAGTCGCGGTCGCCGTCACTGAGGTCCGCCGGGTTGCCGGTGAGGAGGCTGCGCAACCGCCGCAACGGGATGTCGCCGAGGTGCAGCCCGAGCAGCCGTTCGGGATAGCGCAGTGCGAGTTGTTCCCCGATCTGCGAGCCCAGATCGGCCCCGTGGACGCCAAACCTGTCGTGTCCGAGTTCGGTCATGACTGCCGCGAAGACCTCGGCGACTCCGAGTGGCCCGAGGGCCTCACGCGGCTTGTCACTGAAACCGAACCCGGGGATGCTCGGCACGATCAGCTCGAATCGCTCGGCCAGCAGCGGGAGCGCCTTCTCGAACCGCACGAAACCGTCGGGCCAGCCGTGCAGCAGCAGGAGCGGGGTCGCGCCACGGGTACCGGCCCGCACCACATGAACGCCGAGGTCCTGCCCGGTCGGCGACGGCACCGTCACCCTCACCTGGTCAAATCGGTTGAGCCGTGCCTCGGTCGCGCGCCAGTCGTAGGCGCGGGCCCAGTGGGCGAGTACTCGATCAAGGGCGGCCGGCGGGATGCCGCGCGACCAGTCGTCGGCAACACTCACCGGCGCTCGACGGGTGCGGGTCAGGCGGTCGCGCAGGTCGGCGAGGACGTCATCCTCGATCTGAATCGTGAAGGGTTCGATGCCTGAGGCCACCCTTCGAGTATCCGCCCCACCGTGTCTCCGTAACTACGTGTCGCGGCGCTTCACGAGAACCAAGGCCGCGATTCCACTCACGACCACCCACGCGAGTACGACGAGCAACCCCTGGGTGGCATCGAGGGTCAGCACCCCGCCTTCGGAGGAAGCCACCGGTTCGTACGCGTACATCTGACCGCCGGCGTTGCTCGGCAGGAACGCTGCGACGTTGAATGCCCAGGTCGCCCGGGTGAGTGCGCCGACCAGGCTGAGCACGATCGGCGCGATGAAGACGATTCCGACGACGGTCGCGATGCTGCCCGAACTGACTCTGAGAATCGCGCCGATCGCGAGCGACAGGATGCCGATCAGCGCCAGGTAGCCGATCGCGCCGGCGATCCCCCACCAGAAGGACGGATCGCCCTGGTCAAGGGTGAGACCGCGGCCGGTCAGGATGGCGGCAGAGATCATTGCTGAGGCGACGAGGGCGACCGTCGACACGATGATCGTGACGACACCGAAGGCGAGAGCTTTCGCGGCGATCGCGGGCAAACGCTTGGGCACGGCGGCGAAGGTCGAGCGGATCATCCCGGTTCCGTATTCGCCCGTGATGACGAGTGCTCCGAGCACCGCGATCACCAGTTGACCGAACGCAACCCCGACGGTGGCGACACCCAGCCAGGTGGGCTCAACTCCGGCGGAGGCGTCAACCGGACCACGCCCGCCGGTGCTGCCGTCGGTCGGCAGCGCGACGGCGACGAGAGCGGCGAACCCGACAGTCAGCACGACAAAGATCAGGTAGCACCAGAGGGTCGAACGCAGGGAGCGGAGCTTGATCCACTCCGAGCGCAGGATGCCGCCGAACGTCAGGTGCGGCTGTCGAGCTGCGGTGGTGGTGGTCACTGGAGTCCTCCTGCGTGGTATTCGACCTCGTCGGCGGTGAGCGCGAGGTAGGCCTCTTCGAGCGTGCCCGCATCGGTCGAGAGTTCGTGCAACACGACGCCGTCGCGGGCGGCGAGTTCGCCGATCCGCGGGGCAGCGAGGCCGGTGACCACGAGCAGTCCGTTGTGGCTGGGCGTGACGGTGGCTCCTTCTTTGGTCATGGCCGTGGTGAGTTTGGAGCCATCCGGGGTGCGGACGTTGACCGCGCCCCCCGCCGCGCGCGCGACGATGTCGCCGACCGGGGCGTCTGCGATGACTCGACCGCGTCCCAGCACAATGATGTGCTCCGCGGTCAACGCCATCTCGCTCATCAGGTGGGAGGAGAGGAAGACCGTGCGGCCTTCCTTCGCGAGCGCTTGCGAGAGGGTGCGCACCCAGATGACGCCCTCGGGGTCGAGTCCGTTGACCGGCTCGTCGAGGATGAGGGTTGCCGGGTCGCCGAGCAGTGCGGCCGCAATACCGAGCCGCTGCCCCATCCCGAGCGAGAAGCCGCCGACCCGACGCCGGGCGACCGACTCCAACCCGGTCAGAGCGATCACCTCCGCAACGCGTTTCTTCGGGATGCCGTGGGTCGCCGCGAGAGCGAGCAGGTGGTTCTCGGCGGTGCGGCCGGTGTGCACGGCCTTCGCATCGAGCAGCACGCCGACTTCGCGAAGGGGTGCTTTCAGATCTTCGTACCGCTTGCCGCCAACGGTGACCTTGCCTGCTGACGGGTGGTCGAGCCCGACGATGAGTCGCATCGTCGTCGACTTGCCCGCGCCGTTGGGTCCGAGGAATCCGGTCACCATCCCGGGCTTGACGGTGAAACTCACATCGTCAACGGCGGTCTTGTCGCCGTAACGTTTGGTCAGGCCGAAGGCTTCAATCACGAGATCAGCCTGCCATCTCGCTGAGAGTGACTCGTACTCCCAAGGGCGTATCCGCCTGGGAGATTCCTCTGATTGCTACGCGGCAGCGAGGCCGTCGGCATCCAGAATCGTGTACGAGTACCCCTGCTCCGCGAGGAAGCGCTGCCGGTTCTGGGCGTAATCCTGATCCACGGTGTCGCGTGCGACGAGGGTGTAGAACGACGCCGGGATGCCGCTCTCTTTCGGGCGCAGCAGGCGACCGAGCCGCTGGGCTTCTTCTTGGCGTGATCCGAACGAGCCCGAGACCTGGATGGCGACGGTTGCCTCCGGCAGGTCGATCGAGAAGTTCGCAACCTTCGACACCACGAGCAGCTTGATGCGCCCCTCGCGGAACTCCTCGTACAGCCGTTCGCGTTCGGCGATGGGGGTCGCGCCCGTGATTGACGGAGCCTTCAGCACGTCGGCGAGGGTGTCGATCTGGTCGAGATATTGGCCGATGACCAGGATGCGCTCGCCCTCGTGTTTCTTGACGAGATCCTTCACGACCTGCAACTTCGCCGGGGCCGTTGCGGCGAGCCGGTACCGCTCGTCGTCGGCCGACGCCGCGTACTCGAGTCGGTCGGATTGCGGCAAATCGATCCGCACCTCGTAGCAGGCGGCGGGGGAGATGAAGCCCTGGGCCTCGATCTCTTTCCACGGGGCGTCGAAACGCTTCGGACCAATGAGCGAGAAGACATCCGACTCGCGGCCGTCTTCGCGCACCAGGGTCGCCGTCAAGCCGAGGCGGCGGCGGGCCTGGAGTTCGGCCGTCAGCTTGAACACGGGCGCCGGAAGCAAGTGCACCTCGTCGTAGATGATGAGGCCCCAGTCGAGAGCGTCGAGCAGCGCGAGGTGGGCGAACTCGCCTTTGCGCTTCGCGGTGAGGATTTGGTAGGTCGCGATGGTGACCGGCCTGACCTCTTTGCGCTCGCCGGAGTACTCGCCGATCTCATCCTCAGTGAGGGTCGTGCGCTTGAGAAGTTCGGTGCGCCACTGTCGCGCGGAGACCGTATTGGTCACCAGGATGAGCGTCGTCGAGTCAGCCTCGGCCATCGCGCCGGCCCCGACGATCGTCTTACCCGCGCCGCAGGGCAGCACGACGACTCCCGAGCCGCCCGCGAAAAAGTTGTCGATCGCCTTCTGCTGGTACGCCCGCAGCGCCCAGCCGTCCTCGATCAGGCCGATCTCGTGAGGCGTGCCGGGGGTGTAGCCCGCGGAGTCTTCGGCGGGCCAGCCGAGTTTGAGAAGTTCTTGTTTGATCTGCCCGCGGGCCCAGGGCTGAAGTGTCCACTCGGTCGAGCTGCGGCGAATCCCGAGAAACGCCCCGACCTTGCTTGAGCGGGTGATTTCGGTGAGCACGGCCGGATCAGTCGTCGTGAGCAGCAGTTCGTTCTCGTCGCCGCGGGTGATGACGAGTCGGCCGTAGCGTCCGACGGTTTCGGTGATGTCGACCGTGACCGACTGGGGCACCGGAAACTTGGCGAACCGTTCGAGCGTGCTCAGCATCTGGTCGGCGGTGTGGCCGGCCGCGCGGGCGTTCCACAGGCCGAGCCGCGTGATGCGGTAGGTGTGCACGTGCTCAGGTGCCCGCTCGAGTTCGGCGAAGACGCTTAGTTCGTGGCGGGCGTCTTCAGCATCCGGATGCGCGACTTCGAGCAGCACGGTGCGGTCACTCTGCACGATCAGCGGCCCAGAGTTGATCACAGGCGCGGGACTGATCAGGGGCGCAGACATAACGTCCGAGTCTACGGCGAGCGAGGGTTAGGCGTTGGCGACGGCGACGATGGATGACAGCGGCAGGGTGCGCTCGATGTCGGATCGGCGATCGCGGGCCCGCAACCGTCCGCCCGCGAGCGCTGCCGGTTCGAGCACGTACTCGGCGAGAGAGTCGTCGGGCAACCGCACGGTGACGGTGACGGTCACCTTTCCCTTGATGGCGAGTTCGAGCTGGCGGGCGAGCCACGCACGGTCGGCTTCTTCGGGGGCCGCCGCGGCTCCCTGCCGCACGCGCTGCACGAGCACGGCGGCGGTGTTTTGCGTCACGAGTTCGCCTCCGCCAGCCGAGCGGCGTTGGGCACGGATCGCGATCAGCTGCCCCGAACTGTCTTCGGCCACCACGGGATAGCGGGCGTCGAGCAGCGAGGTGTACAGCAGTCCGACGTCGAAGCGTGTGGTCAGCCGATGTGGGTCGGCGGCATCGAGAGCGAGCGGGGCAAGGGCTTGGTCGACCGCGAGTTGGCGCAGCAGTTCGGCATCCGCGCTGCGCACATAGCTAC
>JBDTNW010000117.1:0-5622 GCA_039933575.1 Pseudolysinimonas sp.
GCCTCATCGTTGAAAACGACGATCTCGCCCTTGTCGCTGCCCAGCTTGTCGAGAACTCGTGTGACAACCATCTGGGGAGTCTCCGAGAATGCGCCCTGATCCGAATTGCCGTTGAGGAGGAGCTTGCGAGTCGTCGCCGAAATGCCCTTTCCCGCGGCGGTCGTGCGCGACTGGAACTGGTGGTAGTTGACGATGTGAACCTCAGCCTGGTTCAACTGGGTGCGCAGGTCTTGGGGCACCACGCCTCTGACGTCGAAGTAGTTGACGTCGCGAGGCTCCGTCGGTTGGAGCACACGAAGGCGGTCCTTGATCGTGATCCCAGGCGTCACGATCAAGAAGCGCTTGACGAACCTTGAATCCTGGGGGCTCGCGATCTTGTTCAGCGTCTGCCAGGCGATGAGCATTGCCATCACGATCGTCTTGCCTGCGCCGGTGGCCATCTTCAGTGCGACGCGAGGGAGGCCGGCGTTGTGCTCGGCGTTGGCGGCGGCGAGTGTCTCGCGCCAGTCGATCCCCGCGAGACCGCTGCGGTCGTACTTGTCGCGACCGACGACCTCGGCGAGATAGATCGCTGTCTCGGCAGCTTCGCGCTGGGCGAAGAGGATGCGATCCTCGCGGGACGGGTCTGCCCAGTGCAGGAGGAGCTTGCGCGTGATCGCCGTGACGCCGGGGTAACTCTGATGTCTCCAGTCGCGGAGCGCGTCGCGGAGTTGGTCGATCTTGTCGTTTCGCTCAGTTCGCTCGTCGGTGAGCGAGGCGAAGTCGAGGGTCGGCGCTGCCTCGGCCGCCTTACCGCGGCCCTTCTTAGGCTTCGGGATCGGGATGAAGAATTCGCTCGGGCGACGGGAGTCGATCACCACACCAGTCGGCCCGTTCGGACTCAGTTCGAAGTGACGGGCCGGTTCGTCATACGGGCCGTTCAACACGGGATTCGACAGGGCCGCGTTCGCGTCAACCACGTGGAACTCTCCCGCCTGGTGCGAGCGGCATCGACACCGCTCGACAATCATGGCGGAAAAGAGGCGATGCAATCTCGATGCGCGGCGAGAAGAGCCTCAAATCAAGGAGTGCCTTTGACTTCCACGATCACGCCAGCACGGGAAACCCATGAGTCGCGGGCCTTCGTGGTTCGACAAGAAGTCAGGGGCCGTCGGTACCTTGTTTCACATGAACACCGCGCTTGCCATCGGCTTCGCCACGACAGGGGTGACTCTGCTTGTATCGATCTTCTTGTTCTCCCTCGATCGCTTTCTCACCCGGCGGGCCAACGCGCGCGCACTGCGTCGCGAGTTGGTTGCAAGGGTTCTCGACACATTCGAGCAATCAACGCGCGCGCTCCTACGGCCCGCTTTTGTCCAGGCGTGGACAAACGGAGAAGTCGAGTTCACGCTCCTGACGCCGCGGCTCCTTCTTGATCTTGAGCCGAAGGAGCGGGTTATCGTGGGGTGGATGCAGCGCCAGGTACAGCTGATGCAGTTGAGCGTCGCGAGGGCCGAACGGGTGAGGATTCGGGTGGAGGTGGCGGAAGCTCTCATCCGATGGCACCAGGGAAGCCGCAGCCTGAGCTGGTTCGCTGTCGAGCTCAAGAAGGACCCGGTCGTTCATGGGCTTATCGTCCCCAAGTCGGTCAGGGCACGGCAATTCGTGCGCGACTCGTGGGCATGGGCACAGTTCCTCGGGCTTCTCGCTGCCATCGCCTTCGTGCTGCGTCGAGTGGTGGCTTCGTAGCATTTGTAAGGAGCCTTGAGGACTTCCTTTCGATCCCTCATTGGCGCCGAGCTGCCTCTGCAAGGTGAGTCTCCGCGACGAAGCAATCGCTCGGACGATTAATGAACGAGCATCGGAACGCAAGGCTTGAGCATCCAACGCATCCTGCCGCCGCGTAGGCTCAACCCCCGTGGCAGCCGGAGCAGTGATCTACAACTTCGCGGTGCAGCTGGCCGACGTGGATCGCGGAGTTTACGAAGACCTCACCCTCCGTGTCGCGCGTCACCCTTCCGAGTCGGACGCCTACATGGTGACCCGCGTGCTCGCGTACTGCCTGGAATACGTGGAGGGGATCACGTTCAGCGAGGGTGTCTCGTCGACGGATGAGCCGGCGGTGCTCGTGCGAGATCTGACCGGCAAACTCACCACCTGGATCGAGGTGGGCGCGCCCGATGCCGATCGGCTGCACTACGCCAGCAAACTGGCCGACCGCACGACGATCTACACGCAC
Source organism: Pseudolysinimonas sp. (assembly GCA_039933575.1). Classification (GTDB taxonomy): domain Bacteria; phylum Actinomycetota; class Actinomycetes; order Actinomycetales; family Microbacteriaceae; genus Pseudolysinimonas_A. The sequence continues at coordinate 2,219 of JBDTNW010000117.1, forward strand.
CGCGATCCAGAGAAGGTCATCGGAGCCTGGGCGGGCAAGCGCATCCACCAGTTGGAGCAGATCACGCTGCACAGCTTCGACCCCGGATTCGTGGATGCCGCAGTCGCGGCGCTCGAACGGCGCACCGTGCTCAACGTGTCGGTAGTCGAAGGGCAGCTGTATCTCGACGTGAACGGCACTGTGCTGAGTTCCGCGGTGCACGTGCGTCACCTGGGCTGAACTACCGCCGTGCTTGTCGGTGGAGTCACTCGAACAGCTTCAGAGCTGCGAGACCATGACCGGTAACGCTGATGACGTACGGCCCTGAACCCTCTGCGATCCGCTTCAGGATCTTTTGTTCTTGGTCAAGAAAGCGCTGAGCCTTCTCCCCGCCCGTTAGCTGATTGCTGGCAAGAGCGAACATTCGGGCGCTGGCCGCGACTACCGCTCGCACCTCCAGAGGGCGTTTCGCGATCGCCTTGTCTCCCGTGAGAAGGACTTCTCCTTCGCCGGCGGCGTCGCGAATCCAGTCGATGTCAGCCAACTTGCTGCGCGGTGACGCTGCCGTATCTCTCGCGCATGCTAACGACCTGCCAGCCCGCTTCACGAAGCGCGTCGGGAACAACGTGATCCCCGAGACTGCGGTCGGCAAAAAACCGCACCTCGTTCACGGCCGCCCCTACGCCGCAGTCAGAGCCAGATTCGAGACGGTTGTCATCGGCAAGTCGAAGTCAGACGCGACATCTTCAATGGTCTCGCCCGCAGAAATTCGGCTCAGGATGTCGTCGATTCGGATTCCATACTGCGTGAGGGTCGGCTGGCCGAAGTTGATCTGGGGATCCAGCGTGAGATCTGCCCCGTTCGCTCTCGGAATGCGCAGCTGCCCGACGAAGCCGTCGCGATAATCCAGGTGTTTCAGATGCTCACGAACGATCTCCCCGAAGGCTGTTTGCCCATTGCGGACAACGACGAGTCGGTTGTCGTCGAATGCCGCATCATGCTTACGCAGGTCCCAGAGGATTTCGACGCCGTCCGTCTTCAGTCGTTCGCTAGCGAGGGCATGATCGACGCCGATCTGAGTGCGGAGTTGCTCGAGCGCCGGGCGAATACGCGCCATCGGAACCCCGGCGCGGGTGAAAGCTCGAACGATCCACGCCTCGGCTAGCCCCACAAACGGAACGGTATAACCGCGGCCCGGACGTTCCACAGTGACAAATGGGGGTTTCCGGTAGCCGGACGTCGTCGTATAGCCAGTCGCCCAGCGGTTGAAGGTCGACTGGGGAGTGCCGATCATCCCCGCAGCCTCGCCCTGGGTGTACAGCGGGATCAAGAGAAGCTCATCCAAGGTCGTCTCTCCTCTCTTTCGTGCTCAGGGTAACAAGGTCGCAGTTGAGCGGTCGGGAAGCCACTCGGTGCTGCGAACACGTTCTTACGAGGTACCGGTGACAAAGTGCCTCGCCAGGACGTCAGGCGGTCGGCAGTTGGTGGCGTTCGAAGAATTCGCTCAGAGCAGCGCGCACCAGTTCGCTCTCGCTTTTCGCGGTTCGGTTCGTGAGGTGCAAAGCCACCATGTCGCCGAGCTCTTCGCCGATTCTCACGTTCAGTTGCCGTGAGTGTCGGCCCGGTTGCGCATCGGGGTTCAGGCTCGGCCGGCCGCGAAGTCGGCGAGTGACGTCGTGTTCGTCAGTCGCCGGTGCGACGTCGAGCAGTTCGGCCAGCGCCTTCCGGGAGTCGGGGCCACTGTAAATCTTGGTCTCCGGCCCAAAATCGGTGAGCGCCTCCGCCCAGTCGCTGCGCTCGTCATCGTGTGCGTTCGGCATGAATTCTCTTCACCAGGTCTCTGTTTCACCTCCGTGATTGTGTCACACATAAATGCCGGAGGTGTGGAAGCGACGTATAGCATCGCTATACGCGTGAAGTCGCGAAGCATCGACTACCGGGACTACCACTGAGGAGCTGACGTGAGCGAGATGTTCGAACCGCCGCATCCCGGCGAACTTTTCGACGACTACCTCGGCAGCGTCAGCCTCGCTGAGGCGGCGCGGCGGATCGGCGTCACTCGCGCGACCCTCTCCCGCATCCGCCACGGGCACGCAGCGGTAACCGCTGACATGTCCCTTCGGCTCGCCGACCTATTCGGCACGAGCGCAGAACTCTGGCTCGGGATGCAGTCCACCCATGACCTCTGGGTCGAGCGCCACAAGTCGCGGCCGAAGGTGTTGTCGCTCGCCGAGGAGGTCGTCTAGCGCAGAGTTTCAACGTCTTGTCCGGTGATCTCAGCGATCAGGTCGAAGTCCTTGTCGACGGCCAGCACTGTCAGCTTCGCGGTCTCGGCGATCGCGGCAATCAGAACATCCGGGATGGATGGCGCTCGATGTTGCCCGCGGTCGGCGAGTATCCCTTGGACTTCAACGGCGCGTCGTTCGGCTGCCGGGGTCAAGAATTCCAGGGGCATCAGCGAGAGCGGAGGTGAGGCGACCTCCCGCCGTGTTTCGTCGCAGCTTCGGAACGAGTAGCCGATCTCGAGCCGGGTCACCGTGCTGATACGCACCAGTCCACGCCGGATTCGATCGAGCCACAGCTCGCCGTCCAGTGCCGACCCGAGCCGGGCATAGGCCGACTTGTCGATCAGCCAACCGGCTACCGCCACGCGGCGCCCATGGTCTCGGGGTCGAGCAAGCCCTCGGCTGCGGTCGACGCGCGACGCAGATCGTCGAGCGTGAGGTGAGCGTGTTCGGTCTCGGACCGCGCCACCTCGAGCTGGCGACGAAGGTATTCGTTGCGGGAGATTCCGAGCTCGGCAGCGGCCGCCTCGACGCGGGCGACGGCCTCGTCGCTGAGTCCGCGGATCAGTACGTCAGGCATCGGGATCCTCTCCTTGGGATATCACGATATCACGCCAACTTCTCCTACGTACGAAATCGGTCCCAATCTTCATCCCGGCCGCCAGACCCGAAGGCCAAGGTGCGGGGCGGCCAGCGTGAAGTCGCGATCGGTGGTGAGCAGGGTGTGGCCGCGGCGAGTGCAGAGTGTGGCGATCAATGCATCCACAGTTCCTAGCTGGATGCCTCGCTCTCGACAGCGCACAAAGGCCTCCGCCGCTGCGGTGTGGTCGTCGAGCTCGACCGAGATCTGGCTCATGCGGCTCATCCGTTCGCGAATGCCCTCGCGTGAGGTCGCGGTTACGAGTCCCTGAAGAAGCTCCTGGATGATGAGCCCGGTCGTGGCCACCAGGTCGCCGCCGGCGAGTACCCGACGCAACTCGTGGAGTTCTGGGACGTCGGGTGGATCTCGTCTCAGCGCTAGCGACCAGACACTGGTGTCGACCAAAACCGTCATCGGCGCGAGCGTTCGGCCTTGTAGTCGTACAACTCGTCCCATTCAAGCGTCCCGAGCGCGTCGAGCATTTCCTGCTGTTCGCGCCG